>NZ_JBNDIT010000009.1:0-191586 GCF_050434545.1 Comamonas sp. 4034
CCAGTTTGTGGTGCGGTACTTGCGCCGACCCCAGTTCGTCTCACTCATCATCCGAGCCTACTACCGCTGCGGCCCGGATTTGTGCAACAAAGCCAAAGCAATGGACGCGCCACTTTCAGATCGGGTGACTTGCATATTTCGAGGCGTTAGAAATCCTTGCAAACGAGTATCCTCGCTATTAAAATTTCCATTCGCATTGGCATCGCTGAAAACATACCAACCGCAGTCCCACTCATCTGAGCCATTTGCTAAATTGCAATCATTGGTGCCGGTCGCTTCTTTCCGCAGGGTGATTTTTCCTCCGCGACGAATGGCCTCGGAGCGTGCGAAATACAAGGTTGATTGCAGCCCTTCGAAGGTCTGTATGGCGCGCCAGCGTTCCATCAGTCCGGTAAAACTGGGTGCGGCCAAGGCAGCCAGTATTGCCATGATGGCAATAACTACCAGCAACTCGATGGCTGTAAAGCCTTGATAATGGCGTTGCGGATATGAATGGCGCATGCCCGCAAGCGTAGTAGAGGGCAAAAATAAACTGTTAAACGGATGACGGGTGGCAGACAAAACATGACAGATGGAAGCTGTATTAGTAAACGCGCCACAATAGAGACTTAACCAATCAATAGATAGATTTTTTGTGAACTCACATATGCTCAGGGCGCTGGATCTGGCTGGCAGCGCACTTTTCCTGACCTCCCCCAACCCCCGTGTCGGTTGCGTACTGGTGGATGGGCAAGGCTGCGTCATTGGAGCGGGCCACACCCAGCGGGCTGGTGGCCCGCATGCCGAGGTGATGGCGCTGCGGGATGCGGCTGCACGTGGGCATGACACCCATGGCGCAACGGCCTACGTGACGCTGGAGCCCTGTTCACACCACGGGCGCACCGGGCCCTGCTGTGATGCATTGGTCGCTGCCGGCATCACCAAGGTAGTGGCGGCTGTGGCAGACCCGAACCCCCTGGTGGCCGGCAACGGCTTTGCACGATTGCGCGCAGCGGGCGTGGCGGTGGAAGTGTGTGACGCGCAGAACAGCGGGGCGGCGTCACGCGACTTGAACATTGGATTTTTCAGCCGCATGGTGCGCAAGACTCCATGGGTACGGCTCAAGGCTGCCATGTCGCTGGATGGGAAGACGGCCTTGGCCGATGGCAGTAGCCAGTGGATTACGGGCGAGGCGGCGCGTGCGGATGGTCACCACTGGCGTGCCCGCGCCTGCGCCATCCTCACCGGCATTGGCACCGTGCTTGCAGATGACCCCGCTTTGGATGTCCGTTATGTCGATACCCCGCGCCAGCCACGCCTGGTGGTGCTGGACAGCCAGTTGCGCACGCCACCAACGGCTCGCATCTTTGCAGCCTTACGCCAGGTGCTGATCTATTGTGCGCAAGATGATGCTGGGCACCGGGCAGCACTGGAAGCCGCCGGTGCAGTGGTGGTCTGCCTGCCCGCAGCCGATGCCGCAGGCATTGACCTGCCCGCTCTGATGCGTGATCTGGGCCAGCGAGAGGTGAACGAGTTGCATGTAGAAGCTGGCGGCCTTCTGAACGGCGCCTTGCTGCAGGCCGGGCTGGTGGACGAGCTGGTGCTGTACCAGGCCTCCGTGTTGCTGGGCCAAGGCCAGGATGCCTTTGGCGGCATGGCTTTGGCACAGTTGCAAGATGCGACGCAGTTGGAGATGGTGGAGAGCACTGCCATCGGAGCCGACCGCCGCATTGTCGCCCGCGTCTCCGGCCACTATGATTTTTGACATGCAACCGCTTGCCACATAAGCGCTAGCAGCGGCTTTACCCTGCAGGCACTCATCGGCACCGACCGCGCATCAACCTGGGGCTGCGCTTTTCGAGGATCTGCGTTCTAGCTTGCATACCCAAGGCACGCACCCGCATTGGGCAAGCCTTTGCACTCGCGCAGCAGGCGGCGGTCGCGTTCAGCAGCGCTTTCCCCCCCCAGGTTCTTGCTGCGTTTGGCCTTGTGGGTTTTGGCGGCATGCGCCTCGGCGGTGGTGCCTCGTTTGCGGACGGCCCAGGCATCGTGAGGAGCCAGCAAAGTCACGCCGATGAAAGCGGCCATCAGTGTGCAAGCAATGTATGGTTTGCGCATAAATCTCCTCCGGGTTCGCATGAATCATGCGGTTGTCAGCTTAGGCCGCCGGGCCTGCCCCAGCCAGCCCACAACGCAAGAAACGGAGCGCCGTTGCACGCGCGCGACGCACGCTGCAGACACCTCTGGCCAATAACGTCGGACACCGCCGTTACAACCCTTGCCAGATGCACAGGGCGCTGTTTTGCCCCGCACAATAGGACTGCCGCCTGTTTTCGCCTTCACCATGTTCATTGATACTGCGCTCTCTTCTGCCAATCCAGCCCACGCGCTGCCTGCACCTCGGCCGCTGCGATGGGTTGCGGGGCTTGCCATTGCAGCTGCCATGCTGACGGGCTGCGCCACCAAGCTGCCCACCCAGGTGGAGAGGCCGATGTCCCATGCCGTGTCGCCCTCTGCCAACACTGCCCTGGGGGCACTCACCTACCAGCGCAAGCAGGCAGAGAACAAGGCCGGTACCGAAGCCTCGGGTTTTCAGATTCTGGCCGGCGCCCAGGCCGCCTATGGCGCACGCCTGGCACTGGTGCAAGGCGCACAGACGACGCTGGATCTGCAGTACTACGCCATCCATGCCGATGCCAGCACGGCCCGCCTCCTCGATGCCGTGGTCAAGGCGGCTCGCCGGGGCGTTCGGGTACGGGTGCTGCTCGACGATTTTCATGGCACCGGGCGCAATGCCCAGGTGATGCGTCTGGCGTTCGAGCCGAACATCGAGATGCGCATGTTCAATCCACTCATGGGCAGCCGCGACTCCCCTTTCAGCCGCATGTGGTATGCCGCAACCGATTTTCAGCGCGCCCAGCAGCGCATGCACAACAAGCTGTTTCTGGCCGACAACGTGATGGGGGTGATGGGCGGGCGCAACCTTGGCGACTCCTATTTCGACAATGACGACAGCTCCAACTTCCTGGATACGGACGTGTTGATCCTGGGGCCGGTGGTCAAGGATCTGTCTCGCAGCTTTGACCGTTACTGGAACAACGAACGCGCCTATCCGGTGCAATCGCTGATCAGCAAGGATCAGCTGCTGGCCATGCAGCAGGCGTCCCAGGCCAGCGAGGTTGCAGGTGCTGGCAATGGTGCGGCCCTGAGCGGAAGTGCCAGCAGCACACGCCCCATGCCGCCGGATGGAGAGCCCCGAGGCGGCAGTATCTCCACCGAGCAGCGCGCCCGTGCATGGGACATGCAGGCTTTGGATCTGCAGACGACCCCGCTGGTTTGGGCGCGGGCCGTGATGATTGCCGATGAACCCAGCAAGATTCCGGTCGTAGATTCGGATGGCAAGAACGA
The DNA here is from genome assembly GCF_050434545.1 of Comamonas sp. 4034. Classification (NCBI taxonomy): domain Bacteria; kingdom Pseudomonadati; phylum Pseudomonadota; class Betaproteobacteria; order Burkholderiales; family Comamonadaceae; genus Comamonas; species Comamonas sp. 4034. The sequence goes on from NZ_JBNDIT010000009.1 coordinate 3,388, forward strand.
AGCCATGACCACGGCCCCCGGCGTGATGGAGAGCCAAGCCCTGCGCCAACTCCGCCTGCGGTCTGCACAGGCCGCCTCCCGCGCCTCCGCCAGCGGGGTAGCGCAGCCACCGCCTGCTGCCGACTCGGTCGTGGATGGCCTGATCCATCTGCTGGCCTATGCCAAAAAGGACTTGCTCATCGTCTCGCCCTACTTTGTTCCCAACGAAGACATGCGCTCGGCATTCAAGGCTGCGGTGGAGCGCGGCGTGCGCGTTCGCATTCTCACCAACTCGCTGTCTTCAAACGATGCACCCATTGCGCACGTGGGCTATGCCAGGTACCGCGAAGAGTTGCTTCGCAGTGGCGTGGACCTGTACGAGCTCATCAGCGACGACAGCACCTTGCGGGCCGCATTTGGTGTGGGCAGCGGGCAAAACAGCTTTCTCGAAGGCAAGCGCATCATGCTCCACGGCAAGATTCTGGTGCTCGACGGCCAGTTGTTCGTGACCGGCTCAATGAACCTGGACGAGCGCTCCAAACTGCAGAACACCGAGATTGCCGTTTTGGTGCGCAGCCGCGAGCTCTCCCGCCAAGCCACCGACATGATTGAACGCGGCCTGCAATCGGGCGCCTGGCATGTGGTGTTGCAGGATGGAAAGCTGGTGTGGAAGGCACCCCAGGGTAGCCAGTTGCAAGACGAAACCACGGAGCCCGATACCAGCCTGCCGCTGCGGCTGATGCTCAAGATCATCAGCCCGTTTACACCAGATTCGATGCTGTAAGAACCTGTTCAAAGGGTGCGTGCCTGCAATTCGTCCAGCCAGACGGTGATGGCGCGCTGATCGGTCATCACCCGCACATGCTGGTAAGCCGCTTCGGCCTCGGGGTAGGCGCGGCGCATCAGATTGAGCCATTGTTTCAGGCGCCCCGCCCGCTGGCGCGGCTCCAGATCAGCGCAGACCAGCTCCCAAAAGCGCAGCAGGGCGGGTACCAAGTCGGGCCAGCCGATATCGCGGTATCCTTGCGGCAGCGGTGTGCCAGCGCGCTCGGCCACCGCCTTGCGGATGCGCCAGGCCAGGCCCGGGTCTGCCACCATACCGCGGCCCAGCATCAGGTCGGTGCAACCTGATTCGGCCTGGCAGCGCAAGGCGTCTTCCACCGTCCAAATCTCGCCGTTGGCCACTACCGGTATCGTTACCGCCTCACGGACGCGGGCGATCTGGTCCCAGTAGGCAGGCGGGCGATAGCCATCCTGCTTGGTGCGGCCGTGCACCACCAGCTCGCAGGCACCTGCGGCCTGCATGGCCTGGGCACATTCGAGCATCAGGCTGCGGTCGTTGAAGCCCAGGCGCATCTTGGCCGATACGGGCAGGTGCGCCGGCACGGCGGCGCGCACAGACGCCACCACGGCATGGATTGCATCGGGATACTGCAGCAACGATGCGCCGCCACCGTGGCGGTTGACCACCTTGGCCGGACAGCCAAAGTTCAGGTCAATGCCTTCGGGCGACAGGGCCGCCAACTGCACCGCATTGGCCGCCATGCTGGCTGGATCGCTTCCCAAAAGTTGCGCACGCACGGGTGTTCCCGCCGCCGTATGGCTGGCGTTCAGCAGCTCGGGCATGGTGCGCAGGTAGACCTTGTCAGGCAGCAGGCTGCCTGTGATGCGGATGAACTCGGACACACAACGGTCTGCACCGCCAATGCTGGTGAGCACATCGCGCAGCACAAAGTCGAGCAGGCCTTCCATCGGCGCCAGGAGCAATCGCATGACGGTTTTTTTGAGTGTTTTTTGCCATTGGCGCGCAGCTGTCAAACGCCAATAGCTACCAATTAAATAGCAAACAAGTTACCAGGCCGCCTGCATGCGCCACAACGTCGTTACTTCGGCAGCGCGCGCGCGGTGCAGCGGGTTGGCTTCGTCCTGCGCCTTGGGGTGTCGCGGGCGGATATGGTGCTTGCCCACGACCTGCAAGCCGGCCTCTGCAATCCAGGCCAGCAGTTCTTCACGGCGGCGCAGCCCCAGGTGCTCGGCAAAATCGGACAGCACCAGCCAGGCTTCGCCTCCTGGTGCCAGATGCTCCGATACACCGACCAGAAAGCCGCGCAGCATGCGGCTGCCTTCGTCGTACACGGCACGCTCCACTGGCGCGCTGGGCTTGGCCGGCACCCATGGCGGATTGCACACCACCAGGGCCGCCTTGCCTTCGGGGAAGAGATCGGTCTGTGCCAGGGTCACCTTGCTGGCCACACCCAGACGCTCCAGGTTGTCGGCCGCACACGCCAGCGCACGCGGGTCGGTGTCGGTGGCCACCACCTGCTGCACGCCACGGCGCGACAACACCGCGGCAATCACGCCCGTGCCGGTGCCGATATCGAAAGCCAGGGATTTCTTGGCCAGCGCCGTGGGCAGCGGTGCCTGGGCGATCAGGTCGATGTATTCGCCGCGCACGGGCGAGAACACGCCATAGTGCGGGTGGATGCGGCCATAGCCGCGCGGTGCCAGTTTGGTGAGTGCGGGAATCTCCACGCCCTTCTTGCGCCATTCGTGTGCGCCCACCAGCGCCTGGAGTTCGCGCAGCGACACCACGTTGCCAGGTGCGCCACTGCCTTCACCTTCGGCAGCACCCCAGGCTTCTGCACAGGCGGCATCCACCTGCGGCGCGCGACGCAGGGCCACGCCGTACTGCGCGTCCAGCTCGATCAATACCATTGACAGCACGCGCGCGCGCTGGGCTTGCAGCTGGCGTTGCTGGTGAAAGGGCAGCGCCTGCTGCGGCGCGGGCATGCCCTTCTTGGCAGCGCCTGCGGAGGGTACAGGCAGCGCCTTCTTTTTGGTGCTGCGCTCACCCGTCTTGTCCAGCCGCCGGCCCAGGGCCTGCAGCAGTTGGCGCGCGTTCTGAAAATCGCCGCGCCACAGCAATGCCGTGCCTTCACAAGCGAGGCGATAGGCGGTATCGGCGGGCAGGGTGTCGTCTGCAAGTACCACGCGGGCCGGTGCGGCGCTGCCGCGCTCGCAACGCCATCGCGCACTGCGCTCGGCGTCCCCTTCGGTCCAGTGGATGGTGGCAAAGGGAACGGTGGAGGCATCGGTTGTGCCGTCAGGGCGAACGCTGGTCATGGTGGTTGCTTTCTCGCAAAGCATGCGGCGTGAGCCGCAAAAAACAAAAGAGGCCGTGCAGGACGGCCTCTTCAAGCATGTTCTGCGCTGCGCAGCGATCCGCTGTCGCAGCTGGTGGAGAGATTATCAGCGGTTCATCAAAGAGCGCTGCATGCGCACTTCTTCAATCTTGATGGCGCCCACGGTGGCCGTCTTGGCGGTGGACATTTCGCGCTTGAAACCTGCCGATTCATGGAAGCGGAGTGCACGCTCGTTGCGCAGAGGCACCCAGGAAGTCACCGAAGTGCAACCTTCTTCAGACAGGCCATCACGGGCAGCATCCCACAGCGCCACGCCAACGCCTTGGTCCCAATGGCTAGGGGCTGCATAAATGGCCCAGATTTCACCGGTGGTGGGGCGCGTCTTGGCATCGCGCGAGCGGTCAAAACCTACAAAACCGACGATCTTGTCGTTTTCCACGGCCACTTGCACCTGGGGTTCGCAAAACTCGATCGCTTCGCGCCAGTAGGCCTGGCGTTTTTCAACCGACGACATGGCTTTGAGCTGATCGTCGGGCAAGACGCCGCGATAAGCTTCTACAGAGGCAGAAGCGTGGATCTGAGCAATGGCTTTGGCATCACGAAGCGTAGCGGGACGAACCAGAATGGTGATAGTTTCAGACATGGATAACCGAAAACAAAAATCAATGAATTAACCAAAAAGCACGCACAACTCGTAATACACTGCGACCATCCCGCCCGGCCGGATGCCAGTCCCGCCCATGGAGCACCTCTGGGGCTCAACATGTGCAGTCTGCAGCACGCCATGGCTCACGCAGCAAAGGCAGACTGTGGCTGCCGATGGCTGTTTTAAGGGCGTATGGAAGAGTCAGCGCGGGAACAGCGCGCCGCAAGGGATGTGGTGCTCGAAAGCCTTCCATTGTCGCACTCCAGACATCATTTGGATAGTCCCTTGGTTGGCTTGTAGGTCAATTTACGCAAGGGTTTGCAAGCGTTGATATTTGCGCTAGGCGTTTACCCTAGGCATTACACCCCAAGTAAATCAAGCGCTTAGCGCAGCATCTTGCCCTTGAGCATGCGCATGATGCCGTCAAACCGCCCACCGTATGGGGGGTACAACCATTTCGCAGACGACCAGAGCGATGCGCGCAGCACCGGTTTTGCGTGCGAAAAACGCATGAATCCATGCCTGCCATGGATGGCGCCCCAGCCACTCGCACCCCAGCCTCCAAACGGCAAGCCATCGTGTACGAACTGCAGCAGGCAGTCGTTCATGCACACACCTGCAGCCCGTACACGCAAGGCCGCATCCAGGCCTTGCCTGGCATCGCTGCCAAACCAGTAAAACGCCAGCGGCACCTCCCCCTGGTTGATGGCGGCAATCGCATCTTCGCGCTCGTCGTAGCACAGCACCGGCAGAAGGGGGCCGAAAATCTCTTCCTGCATCAATGGCATCTGCGGCGTTGCTCCGAGCACCACCACAGGCGCAAGCTGCCGGCTGATGCCCTCCCCCATCCGGCTTTGCGGCACGGCAGGCTGGTCATCGCCCATGCGGACGAGCTGCGCCCCGCCCTGCTCGGCCTGCGCCAGCATGGCCAGAAGACGGCTGGTGTGAGCGGCATTGATGATCGAGGTGTAGTCGGGGTTGCCCTGCTGCTGCGGGTACATCTGCCGCACCGCATCGGCATAGGCATCGACAAAGGCGGCTTCGCTGCCCGCTGGCAGCAATACGTAATCAGGGGCAATGCAGGTCTGCCCGGCATTCAAGAGCTTGGCATGGGCGATTTTGCGCGCAGCATCGTGAATGTCGCAGCCTGCCTCCAGCAGGCACGGCGTCTTTCCACCCAACTCCAAAGTGGTGGGCACCAGGTGGTTGGCAGCCGCCAGCGCCACCTTGCGCCCTACGGCGGTGGAGCCGGTGAACAGCAGATGGTCGAGTGGCAATGCGGCCAGATCGGCGGCCGCCCCGGCATCGCCTACCAGCACGGCCACTTCGTCATCTGCAAAGTAACGCGCTACCCGCTCTGCCAGCAAGGCGCTGGTGGCTGGGGTGTGCTCGCTGGGCTTGACGATGACGCGGTTGCCCGCCGCCAGCGCGCTGATGGCTGGCCCCAAGGCGAGCAGTACCGGGTAGTTCCATGGCGCAATCACACCGATCACCCCGAGCGGTACGGGCTGCACCCAGGCGCGCGTCGGCAGCAAGTGCAAAGGCGTTGCAACGCGCTGGGGTGCAGCCCAGCGCTTGAGCTGGCCGAGCGCCTGGGCCAATTGGCTGCGCAGTGGCAGCAGCTCGGTCAGCTCGGTCACCCTGGCAGAACGCTGCCCAAAATCAGATTGCACGGCAGCGCATATCTGGTCTGCGCTGTCTGCTATCAATTTCTGCAGACGCAGCAACCGCTCGCGCCGCAGCAGCAATGGCGTGTCGGGCTCCGCGCGGCTGGCCGCACGCATGGCGGCAAAGCGGGAGTGCAGTTCGCTCACGTCCATAACATTCCTTGTAGGCGTTGCATTGAATAATCCGCAACGTATAAAGCTCCGGGTTGTTGGTACCGCAGGTCCTGCGGTGCATCCAACGGCAATAAAAAACCCGGCCAGCGGCATCCGCGTAACCGGGTTTTATCCAGAACAGGGCGCGCCCTGCCTTCTTCAATGCTGCGAACGAATCTCGCGCGGCTCCACATCGGTAACGTCGATGACCGCAGCACGCCCTGGCGCAGATGCCGCGGGGCGGTCACCGCTGCTGCCGCCATTGGCAGTCCAGCGCGCCGTGGAGCGGTACACCGTGGTCCACCCCGAAGCCGGGTTCATCTTGAATGCAAACGGAACCACCGGTTTGCCGGTCAGCTTGGCCCACAACATGCGAGCGCCCCACAGGAGCGCGGCGATGGCGGCTACCACCAGCAGGCTGGCGAAAAACACCAACCCGGCCAGCACGACGACCACTCGCAAAGTCCAGCTCACCACGGTTGCCAACAATTCGTTCAACGCATTTCCTTTCAAAGCTCATGGCCCATCACAGCACTGCTGCATGACACCATGTGATGGGCATGCTGCGATTTTTCAAGCCCCGCACGGCCCAATGACCGTCCAACAAGCATAGCGCACTGCAATGCTTGTGGGCTCAGCATGGGTACTGGGCAGGTGCCCAGCCCCCGGCATCAGGCCTGCTCCACCGACTTGCCGAAATGGAACTCGCCAGGCGCCTGTACTGGATCGACCGACACGGGAATGGTGCTCTTGGGCGGATACTTGCCTTCCAGCAACAACCTCGACAGCGGGTTCTCAATGCGCTGCTGAATGGCGCGCTTGAGAGGACGGGCGCCAAACACCGGATCGAAGCCCACCTTGGCCAGCTCGGCCATGGCTGCATCCGACACCTGCAGGTGCAGATCCATCTTGGCCAGGCGCGCCTCCAGTTGCTTGAGCTGGATACGGGCAATCGATTCAATGTTCTTGGCATCCAGGCCATGGAACACCACCGTCTCGTCGATACGGTTGAGGAATTCGGGGCGGAAATGGTTCTTGAGTTCCCCCCACACCGCGTCTTTTACATCTTCATACGGTTGCCCGACCATCGCCTGGATGAGCTGGGAGCCGATGTTGCTGGTCATCACGATCACCGTGTTCTTGAAGTCCACGGTCCGGCCCTGGCCATCGGTCAGGCGTCCGTCGTCCAGCACCTGCAGCAGGATGTTGAAGACATCGGGGTGGGCCTTCTCCACCTCGTCCAGCAGAATGACGCTATAGGGCTTGCGACGCACGGCCTCGGTCAGGTAGCCGCCTTCGTCATAGCCCACATAGCCTGGGGGCGCTCCGATCAGGCGCGATACCGAGTGCTTTTCCATGAACTCGCTCATGTCCACACGGATCAGGTGGTCTTCGCTGTCGAACAGGAAGCCCGCCAAGGCCTTGCACAGCTCGGTCTTGCCCACGCCGGTCGGGCCCAGGAACAGGAACGATCCGGTAGGCCGGTTCGGGTCGGACAAGCCGGAGCGAGAACGGCGGATGGCGTTGGAGACGGCATTGATCGCCTCGTCCTGGCCCACCACACGCTCGTGCAGCTTGGCTTCCATGTGCAGAAGCTTGTCCTTTTCGCCCTGCATCATCTTGGCAACCGGGATGCCAGTCGCGCGGCTCACCACTTCAGCGATTTCCTCGGCACCCACCTGGGTGCGCAGCAGCTTGTGGCCCTTGTCCTTGGCCTGTTCGCCCTTTTCGTCCTTCTGCACGTCGGCCAGCTGCTTTTCCAGGCTGGGCAGCTTGCCGTACTGCAGCTCAGCCACCTGGTTGAAATCGCCCTTGCGCGTGGCTTCCTGGATCTGGAACTTGATCTGGTCAATCTCCTTGCGGATCTGCTCGCTGCCCATGGCATCGGCCTTCTCGGCCTTCCAGATTTCCTCCATGTCGGCGTACTCGCGCTCGATCTTGGACAGGTCTTCCTCGATCAGCGCCAGGCGTTTCTGCGAAGCCTCGTCGGTCTCCTTCTTCATCGCCTCGCGCTCGATCTTGAGCTGGATCATGCGGCGTTCGAGCTTGTCCATCACCTCAGGCTTGGAGTCGATCTCGATCTTGATCTTGGCAGCGGCCTCGTCGATCAGGTCAATCGCCTTGTCGGGCAGGAAACGGTCGGTGATGTAGCGCGCCGACAGCTCGGCTGCAGCGACGATGGCCGGGTCGGTGATATCCACGCCGTGATGGGCTTCGTACTTTTCCTGCAGGCCGCGCAAAATGGCAATGGTGTCTTCCACCGAAGGCTCGTTGACCAGCACTTTCTGGAAGCGCCGCTCCAGCGCCGCATCCTTCTCGATGTACTTGCGGTATTCATCGAGCGTAGTAGCGCCGATGCAGTGCAGCTCGCCGCGCGAGAGCGCCGGTTTGAGCATATTGCCCGCGTCCATGGCGCCATCGGCCTTGCCCGCGCCCACCATGGTATGGATTTCGTCGATGAACAGGATGATGCGCCCTTCTTCCTGCGCAACTTCCTTGAGCACCGATTTCAGACGCTCTTCAAAATCGCCCCGGTACTTGGCACCGGCCAGCAGGCCTGCCATGTCCAGCACCAGCACTTTCTTGTCGCGCAAGGTATCGGGCACTTCGCCCGCTACGATGCGCTGGGCCAGGCCTTCGACAATGGCCGTCTTGCCCACGCCGGGCTCGCCGATGAGCACCGGGTTGTTCTTGCTGCGCCGCTGCAGCACCTGGATGGTGCGGCGGATTTCGTCATCACGACCGATCACCGGATCGAGCTTGCCGCTTCTGGCGCGCTCGGTCAGGTCAAGGGTGTATTTTTTCAGGGCTTCCCGCTGGCTCTCGCCATCTGCGCTGTCCATACTCTGTCCTCCGCGCACGGCGTCAATCGCCGCTTCCAACGCCTTGCGGGTCAACCCCGCTTCACGAACGATGCGGCCCGCCTCACCCTTGTCATCGGTCAAGGCCAGCAGGAACAGTTCGCTGGCATAGAACTGGTCGCCACGCTTGATGGCCTCCTTCTCGGTCGCCTGCAGCACGCGCTGCAACTCGGGACCCACCGTGACCTGGTCCTGCCCCTGCACCTGCGGCAGGCGCTTGATGGCATTCTCGGCTGCGGTCGTCATCGCCGCCACATTGGCGCCGGAGCGTGCCAGGAGCGACTTGGGGCCATCTGGCTGGCGCAGCATGGCAGTGAGTACGTGGATGGGTTCGATATAGGCGTTGTCGTTGCCAAGCGCCAGCGATTGGGCGTCCGACAGTGCCTCTTGGAACTTGGTGGTTAATTTATCGATTCGCATGAAATGAATATTCCGTCTGGAAAATTGAACTGCAGAATATTTTGCGTCGCCTGCCGGTTTTTCAAGAAGCTGCAGGCAGCCTGATACGGGTATATCAGGCGCGCGCCATCCGGTCTGCAGGACGAATCCCACAGTGTTTTTTCATTCAAATCAGCCAATAATGCACAACGGAAAAGCGCCTGTAGCTATGGTTTTGAAAGCAACGTGCCCATGCAGCAGATGCGCAGCATTCGTGGCTTGTCCACCATATTCAGCAGCCGCATGCGGATTGATAAAAGCCGCAACCTCTATTGCTATATAAAAAATAGCTGTCTGCGCTCACCAGCTAAGCGCCAACAGCCATTTTCATGAAATTCCGCAACAACTGTCAGCAAGAAGGCGTTACGGCGCCAAGGCCCTTGCAGACCACGATTCAGTTCCAGCGAGCCATCGCTGCGTCGTCGGCCACTCGCGCGTCCACCCAGCGCGCGCCGTCGGGGGTGTCTTCCTTCTTCCAAAAGGGTGCCTGCGTCTTGAGGTAATCCATCAGGAATTCGCAGGCCGTAAAGCTCTCGCCCCGGTGCGCGCTCGACACGGCCACCAGTACGATCTGGTCCTGCGGCGCCAACAAACCCACGCGATGGATGACGCGCGCACCATAGATATCAAAACGCTGGCGCGCTGCCTCCACCATCTCGGCAATCGACTTTTCAGTCATGCCCGGGTAGTGCTCCAGCTCCATGCTGGCCACGCTACTACCGTCATTGCGATCACGCACCGTGCCCACAAAGCTGCACACCGCGCCAATGCGCGCATCTGCCGCGCGCAGCAGGCGCAGCTCCTCGCTCACATCAAAGTCAGCGGTCTGGACGGCGATATGGGTGTGGAACATGGAGATAAATCGGTCAACTGGCGGGGTTGGGATAGGCCAAGCGTAGCATGGCTCATCAACGCGTTGAACCAAATTTCCGTCCGGAAGGCCGCAGAAATATCCGCGCTGATGGCGCATCAGTCCATCCATACGGGCCCGCCATGTGGGATGCCGTGTAAACCACGCCGCCCCGTCAGCCCTTCTCGCTTGCGGCACACTAACAGCAATTCTGTATTTTTGACAAAATGCCATGCCCAGCAAAACCTTGAGCGCCCACGGCTACCTGCTCTACCCCAACCCACGCAACGAGCACCGCATCGTGTTCGAGTACCACGTGTTCGTCCCCTACCCCTACGCGATCATCGATATTCCGGCCATGGATCTGGTGGGCAAGACCAGCGTCTATGCCGCCTGCCGCGAGACCGACCAGAAGATGGGCCAGGTGGTGACGTTTGAGCTCGAAGAGGATGTGGCCCGTTTCGAGAAGCGTTTCACACCGTAACCCAACAACTATCAAAACAATAGCTTCCTGCGCCTGATGGAGTAGCGCCAGAAGCTATTTTTTATGCTCATACCGTCTTATGCCACTTCTTGCACGCGGCGGTAGCCATCGGCGGCTGTCAGCAGCTGGCGAGCGTAGTCGGTCTGCACGGCACCGGCCCGTACTGCATCGGTACCAAGGCTTTCAACGATCCGGCCATGCTGCATGACCGAGAGCTGACTGCACAGGAATGCAACGACGGCCAGGTTGTGGCTGACAAGCAGCATGGTCAGGCCCCGCTCGTGGTGCAGCTTCTTGAGCAGGTTCAGAACCTCCGCCTGCACCGATACATCGAGCGCGCTGGTTGGCTCGTCGAGCAGCAGCACCTGCGGCTCCAGCACCAGGGCACGGGCGATGGCCACGCGCTGGCGTTGCCCACCCGAGAGCTGGTGCGGATAGCGATAGCGAAAGCTGGCGTCCAGCCCCACATCGGCCAGCGCCTGGGTCACGCGCTCGGCCACACGATCCATGCCGTGAATCAAAAGCGGCTCACGCAAGCTCTGGTCTACGGTGAGGCGCGGGTGCAGCGACGCATACGGGTCCTGAAACACCATCTGCACGGCACGGCGCTGCGCCTTGGGCATGTGCTTGGCAACCGGCTGACCGGCTACCTGCATCTGACCGCCACACAGCGGCGTCATGCCGCACAGCGCCCGCAACACGGTGGATTTGCCCGAGCCCGATTCGCCCACCAGCCCATAGGCCTGACCCTGCGGCACCTGCAGGCTCACCCCGTGCACCACGGTCTTGAAGCCCTGGGGCGTTTCAAAACCGATGCTCACACCATTCACATCGATCATTGCAGACCTCCTGTCATGGCGGCCTGTGGCTCACGCCAACGCGGGTCGCGCTGCATGGTGGGCAACCATGCCTGGTCCTGCTGCAAGCGGGGGCTGGCGGCCAGCAGGGCGCGTGTATAGGGGTGGGTGGCCTGGTTCAAGTCACCGGCCGCACAGGTTTCCATCACCTGGCCAGCGTACATCACCACCACGCGGTCACAAAACTGGCTGACCAGTTCCAGATCATGGCTGATCAGGATGAGGCCCGTGTTGTGCCGGGCGATCAATTCGTCCATCACGCGCAGGGTCTGCATGGCCACCAGCACATCCAGCGCGCTGGTCGGCTCATCGGCAATCAGCAGCTTGGGGCCGGAAGAGACCATCATCGCAATCATCACGCGCTGGCCCATGCCGCCAGACAGCTCATGCGGATAGGCCTTGAGCACCTGCTCGGGATCGCGGATATGCACGGATTCGAGCGCCTGCACCATGCGCGCCTGCAGCGCCGCGCCCTTGAGGTGCGGCTCACGCAGGTGAAACGCCTCCTTGAGCTGGCTGGCAACGGTCATTACCGGGTTGAGGGAGTATTTAGGATCCTGCAGGATCATGCCGATATCGCGCCCGCACAGTTGGCGGCGCGCGGCAGGTTTCATCGCCAGCAGGTCGCGGCCTTCAAAGCGCATGTCGTCCGCCGACCACACCGCCCCCGGCGCCAGCATGCCCAGCAGCGCGCGGCCGGTGAGCGATTTGCCCGAGCCCGACTCACCCACAATACCCAGGCGCTCACCCGGCATCAGGGTGAGCGACAGGCCACGCACCACTTCGCGCAGCGCGCCGGTGGCGGTTGGAAAGCTGATGCGCAGATTGCTGATCTGCGCAAGCGGGGTGGGCGTATGCACTTCGGTATTCATGACGGAGCCCTCAGTCAGCATGGCGCGGGTCAAATACATCGCGCAGGCCGTCGCCCAGCAGGTTGAACGCGAGGCTCACGATCAGGATCGCGATACCCGGCACCGTGGCCACCCACCAGGCATCCACCAGCACATTGCGGCCCGATGCCACCATGAACCCCCATTCCGGGCTGGGCGGCTGCGCGCCCAGGCCCAGAAAGCCCAGGCCCGCCACGGTAAGGATGATGCCTGCCATATCGAGCGTGGCACGCACAATGACCGAAGACATGCACAGCGGCGTGATATAGCGCCACAGAATGCGTGCATGGCTTGCGCCCTGCAGCCGCGCGGCATGGATGTAGTCGCTCTCCACCACCTTCAAGGTCTCGGCCCGCGCCAGGCGCGCGTAGGCAGGCCAGGCGGTGATCGAAATTGCAATCACTGCATTGACCACACCCGGCCCCATGGCGGCGGCAAAGGCGAGCGCCAGCACAATCTTGGGAAAGGCCAGCGCAATATCGGTCACACGCATCAGCACCGTATCGACCCAGCCGCCAAAGTAGCCCGCCACCACGCCGATCAGCAAACCGATCGGCACCACGATCACCAGCACCAGCATGGCAATGACGAGTGTGAGGCGCGAGCCGTAGACAACGCGCGAGAAGATGTCGCGGCCCAACTGATCGGTGCCCAGCCAGTGACCTGCACTGCCAATGGGCTGCAGGCGGTCGGCCAGCACCTGGGCGAGGGGATCGTGCGTAGCAATCCACGGTGCCAGCAGCGCCACCAGCAGCAAGACCACGAGCACCAAGAGGCCCGCCATGCTGAGCGGGTTGCGGGCAAAGCGGCGCGCGCGCCGGTACCACAACCCCCAGAAGGCCTGGCGCGGCGATGCAGGCGCATCGGACAGCAGCCAATCCCGCAGGGGTAGCCTGGATTCGGCAGACGTAGTGTTATCTAAATTCATAGCATTTCGCGCTTTATTGACAAGCGCCAACAGCTTTTTCTTCCATATTCAAGCCTTGCGGCGTGCACGCGGATCAAACACCGCGTACAGCACATCGGTCAGCAGGTTGATCACCACAAAGACGGTGCCGATCACCAGGGTGGAGCCCAGGATGGCGCTCATGTCGGCGTTCATCAGCGCGCCTGTCAGATACGAACCAATGCCTGGCCACGAAAAGACGATCTCCGTCAGCACCGAGCCTTCGAGCAGGTTGCCGTAGGTGAGCGCAATGACGGTGAGCAGCGGCACGGCGATATTGCGGAACGCGTGGCTCCATACCACGCGCCATTCGGGCACGCCCTTGGCGCGCGCGGTGATGATGTATTCCTGGCTCAGCTGCTCCAGCATGAAGGCGCGCGTCATGCGGCTCAAATACGCCACAGAGAAATAGCTCAGGATCAAAGTAGGCAGCGCAATGTGCCAGAGCGCATCGCCCAGCACGTCCCACTCGCCCGCCAGCGCGCTGTCGATCAGCAGACTGCCGGTCACCTCAGCCACCATGCCGTCGTACACCGGGTCGATGCGGCCCGGCCCGGGCAGCCAGCCGAGTTTGGCATAGAACAGCATCAACCCCATCATGCCCAGCCAGAACACGGGCATGGAGCTGCCAATCAGGCTGACAAAGCGCGCAATATGGTCGGTGAGCTTGTTGTGACGCACCGCAGCGGCCACACCCAGCGGCACGCCCACCAGAACGCCCAGGATGGTGGCAAGCGTCGCCAACTCCAGCGTGGCGGGAAAGACGCGCTTGATGTCTTCCCACACCGGGTTGCTCGTCAGGATCGAGGTGCCCAGGTTGCCGTGGAGCACATCGCGCACATACATTGCAAACTGCTGCCACAGCGGCTTGTCCAGCCCCATGGCCTCTTTGGCGGCGTTGTAGATATCGGGCGTGGCGCGGTCACCAACGACGGCCAGCACCGGATCGATCGGCACCATGCGGCCAATGTAGAAGGTGATGGCCAGCAGGCCAAGCAAGGTGATGGCGAGCATCACCAGCCATTGCAGCAAGCCTTTGGCACGGCGCCACAGGCGCTGGCCCGCGCTGCGCTGTGCCACCGCTGGCGCAGCAGGGGTGGCGGTGGCAGCAGAGGGAACGGAGGAAGAGCTGGAGGCCATAGAAAACCAGAATCACAAGGCTGACTGTGCAACCCCGGTGATCCGGGACACACAGCACGGATGGCGCAGCGCGGGCACGCATCGACAGCGGCACGCGCCCTGCGGCTTCAACACTCAGTTCTTCTTGACGGAACGGTATTGCACCAGGTCATAGATCGGGCCGACCGTGAAATCCTTCACATTGCTCTGCATGGCCACCTGGCTGACCTTGTTGAACATGACGACGTATGGCGAAACCGGTTGAAAGTCCTTTTGCATCGCCTGGTACAGCGCTGCCCGCTTGGCGGTGTCCTGCTCGGCCAGCGCCTCGTCGGTGCGCTTCGTGAAATCCGGAATGTCCCAGGCATTGCGCCACGACAGCATCTTGTAGGGCGATGCATCGGAGTTATCCGGGTTCCAGGCAAAGCCCTGTGCGTTGGAGTGCGGATCGAGGTAATCGGCAGACCACTCGCCCATGTAGATGTCGTGCGTGCGGGCACGGTACTTGGCCAGGGTCTGCTTGTTGTCGGCAATGTTCAGCGTCAGCTTGATGCCGACCTTGGCCAGATCAGCCTGCACGGCCTGCGCGACCTCGTTGTAAGGATAGGTGTTACGCACCTCCATGGTCACGGCAAAGCCATCGGGCAGGCCCGCCTTGGCAAGCAGCGCCTTGGCCTTGGCCACGTCCTGCTTGTAGGGGTTGTTCTTCCAGGCGCCCAGCATGTTCGGGGGCAGGAAGGTCTGGTGCACGTTGTAGAGCGATTTGACGATATTCTTCTGGATACCGTCGTAGTCCACCGCGTAGCGCATGGCTTCGCGTACTTCGGGTTTGGCCAGATTGGGATTCTTCTGGTTCATGCCCATGTAGTACACCACGGCCTGCGGCACCGGCTGCAGCTTGACCTTGCCGGTTTTCTCCAGCGCAACCATGTCGTCGGGGCTCAGCTCGCGGGCAATGTCCACATCGCCCTTTTCCAGCAGCAGGCGGCGGCCCGATGCCTCTGGCACATGGCGCAGCACCACGCGCTTCATTGCAGCAGGCGACCGGTGGCCGTCAAAGCGGTCCAGGGTCAGGGTCTGGTTGGCAGTCCATTTGTTCAGCTTGAAGATACCCGAGCCCGCTTCGTTGGTCTTGAGCCAGCCATTGCCCATGTCATTGCCCTGCGCCTTTTCGGTGAGCAGCTTTTTGTCGACGATGGACGCAGGCCAGCTGCCCAGAATGGACAGTACGAAGGTCGGCGCGAACTTGCGGTCGGTGGTGACGGACACGGTATTCGCATCCACCAGCTTGACGTTCTGCAGCGCATTGTCCTTGGTCAACCCGATACCGGCCAGCACCACGGCCGCGCCCTTGCCCAAAAGCGGTGTGCGTTGCAGCGACCAGGCCACATCTTCGGCAGTAACGGGGTTGCCTGAGTGGAACTTCTGGCCCTGGCGGATCTTGAACGTGAAGGTCTTGCCGTCTTCGCTCACGCTCCACGATTCGGCCATGTCGCCATCGAATTCGCCAGGCTTGGACAGATTGGCGCGAATCAGCCGGTCGTAGGTGTTGGCCAGGTACTCCATCGGCACCAGCTCATAGACTTCGGCCGGATCGAGGGTGGAGAATTCGTCAAGCGTGCCGGCCATCACCAGCATGTCCTTGGGAGTGGCCGCCTGCGCGAGGGGCAGCCAGCCCACAGCGGCGGCTCCGCACACCACGGCCGCAGCGGCGGCCAATACCTGTCTACGAATCATTGTCTGCATGGAAGACTCCTCTCTTGGGTATCTGAAAAGCGGAAGTGCCGGAAAGGCCAAAAAACCTGGAAACCTGCAAAAGCACACAGCGTGCCAACCCCACTACGGATTGTTCAATCCATGAGCTTGGGCACGCCCCCGGCGCCATCTTCGATCAGTGGGTACTGCATGGCGCCAGGCAACTGGTAATGCCACCACTCGCTGGGAATGTGCTCAAACCCTGCCGACAGCATGATGCCCAGCAGCATCAGCCGGTTCTTTTGCACCTGCGCGGGCAGGCCAGCGCAAAAATGAAAGGATTCGGCCTGCATGGCATCAAAGCCGGTGCCCATGTCCATCTGCTGTCCGTTTTCATCCAGCAGGCTGACATCGACCGCACAGCCGCGCGTGTGGTGCGAGCCGCGCTTGGGGTCGGCCACAAAAGTGGGATCCTGGGCATAGTCAAACAGAATCTGCTGCGCCTGCGCAGGCCGGTAGGCATCGAACACCAGCAGACGCACTCCCGCCTGGCGTGCCGAGAGCGAGGCGCGGGTCAGCGCCTTTTCGGCGTCAGGGTGGAGGTAGCAATAGGCGTTGCGGTAGACGGGCCGCCCCATGAAATTGTCTGCCGTGGCGTATGCCAGATACAGATGCACATCGTGGTCGTCTTCGGTAATGGAAACCAGGGAAGCAGTGGGCGCCATGAGATAGGTTTACCGCTCGTGCTAGCGCGGGCAGCGCTATGGGTGTGGATGCAGACCGCATCGTCAACCCGGCGGAGGTCATCGTAAAAACTGTTGATCACGATAACCATATTCACTCATGACGCATGTTGGTGCTAACCCCTGTATCGCCATGCGCTACACTTTTTGCATGCAAGACGGCAGCCAGATTTTCATCCCCGACTCTTTCATCGCGCTCCACCAGGGCCGCAACCACAAACTGCTGACGCCGCTGGCCGAAGTGGCCACCCGCTATGAGCTATGCGAAGACCTGGCCCAGATGCTGGTGGAGCAGGCGCAAATCCTCTACCACCAAAGCGCACCATCGGAAGCCGCCATCTTGAAGACCATGCTGATGGGCCTACAGGGCGAAGGTGCCGTGGTGACACAGCCCGAGGCACGCTGGGTGATTCTGCGCCTGGCCGAGCTGCTGGAGTGGAAGGCGCCAGAACTCGCCCAGCCAGAATCCTGATTTTCCCTCAAACAGGCTGCCTCGAAACCCATGCAAAAAGCCGCGCAAGGCAGGCTTGCGCGGCTTTCTTTTGTACCCAAAAAACGGCGGTCAACCGCCAGTCACGGGCGGAAAAAAGGCAATCTCGGCACCATCTTCAAGCGTGGCGTCTTCATCGCCCATGGTTTGGTTGACCGCAATACGCACGGCCCTTCCACGCGCCAGGCAGGTGGCATAAGGTTCGCCGCGCGCCAGCAAGGCATCGCGCAACGCGCCTACATCGGCGGCATCCGTTTGCAAACTCTCGCTGCCCCGTCCAATGGCTTCGCGGATCGACGCGAAGTAACGCAGCTGAATGTTCTTCATCGACATGTGTTGACTCCCAAAACCCTAGCGAGCTGTCAGCCCAGCAATTGCGCAAACGGAATGAATCGCACCAGATCACCCCGGGCTATCGTGGTACCGGCAGGATTGTCGACCAGCCCATCGGCCCACACTGCCGAGGTGAGCACGCCCGAGCTTTGGTTGGCAAAGCGTTCCAGGCCGCCATGTGCGTTAATGCGTGCACGCAGGAACTCCTGGCGCCTGTCGGCGCGCGGCCAGTCAAAATCGGCACGCATGGTGACAGCCTGCGGCGCGACATTCTGCACGCCTTGCAGACACAGCACAAAAGGCCGCACGAGTAGCGCAAACGTCACAAAGCTCGATACCGGGTTGCCCGGCAAGCCGATGAAATGGGCACCATCTACCTTGCCATAGGCAAACGGCTTGCCGGGCTTGATGGCGATAGCCCACAGATCGAGACTACCCAGCGCCTGCACGGCGGGCTTGATGTGGTCTTCTTCACCCACCGATACGCCGCCGCTTGTCAGCACCAGATCGCAATCCTGCGCGGCCGATTGCAATGCAGCCACTGTGGCTTCATAGCTGTCGGGAACGATACCCTGGTCGACCACCTCGCAGCCCAGCCTTTGCAGCATGGCGCGCAGAAAGAACCGGTTGCTGTTGTAGATGCTGCCCGCCGGCAGATCTTGCGGCGCCACCTCGCCAGGCATGACCAGCTCGTCCCCGGTGGAGAACAGGGCTACACGCGGGCGCCGCGCCACCTGCAGGCTGGCGCAGCCAATGCTGGCGGCCAAGCCCAGTTCTGCGGGCGAAAGCCGCGTGCCAGCGGCAATGATGGTACTGCCGCGCGCAATGTCTTCGCCACTTTTGCGGATGTTCTGACCCATAACCACGGCAGCGTTGATCTGCACGCTGCCATCATCGCGAGGCGCGCATTCTTCCTGCATCACCACTGCATCAGCGCCCGCAGGCACGGGCGCACCGGTAAAGATGCGCGCTGCAGTACCTGCGGCCAAAGCCGTGCCTACACTGCCTGCCGCAATACGCTGGCTGACGGGCAGAACCGCGCCCGCCTCCGGTACATCGGCGACACGCAATGCATAGCCATCCATTGCACTGTTGTCGAACGACGGCACTTGCAGCGCCGACACCAGATCCTGCGCCAGTACGCGGCCGTCCGCGTCAAAGGTGCTCACCGACTCTGCAGCAGCAAGCTGCTTGGCCTGTGCCAGCAACTCGCCCAGGGCATCGGCCAGGGTCTTGAGTGGTGGTCGGGTGGATGGGTTCATCTCGGTAATCCTCAATCTTTCAAAGCTGCGCAGGCGGTGTCTGCGAACGCTTGCGCCATAGCGCCATGGTTTCCTGCATTCTGGCCTGTGCGAGCCCTATCTCTGTTTGACATGGGGCAGTGAAGCAATGCATCCGGTCTGCATCGGACTGCGGTTACCCAGCCATTTCATTGGAGAACACACAAGGCGGCGTATAGCCAAAGCGATCTGCATGTGCAAGCAGCCATTGCGCCACCGCTGCAGGCTCATCACGGGGCAGCACCGGCAAGTCGGTCGCCGGATTCAGGTGGCGGCCCGCCGAGTGCACCACGGCCTGCACGCAGCTGTCGTGCGGGTACAGCAGCGGCTTGCCATCTGGCGCAGGCGTGCCGGCCAGCACTTCCAGCTTGGGCAGGTCACAGCTCTTGAAGCCTTCAACCAGCACCCAGTCCACGCTGCTGTCCAGTTGCACAATCAATGCATGCACATCGGGCTCTTGCGGCTTGGGCAATTCGCGCATCAGCACCATGCGTTGATCGGATGCCGCCAGCACCTCGTAAGCCCCTGCCTGTCGATGGCGCCAGGTGTCCTTGCCGGGGGTGTCGATGTCAAAGCGATGGTGCGTATGCTTGATGACCGATACACGCTGCCCGTGGGCAATCAGCACCGGAATCACCTGCTCGATCAGGGTGGTTTTGCCGCTGCCCGAATAGCCCGCAAAACAGACCACCTGCATACAAACTCCTCTTTTGATAGCTACTGGCGCTTATGCATCAAGCGCTAGCTGCCCTTTTCACTTACACCTTGCAGGTCTCGGCAACCAGTGCCTTCACCTTTTCCACATCAGCCGCCATCACCACCACGCGCTTGGGCAGGTCTTCGATGCCATTGAACTTGGCAGGGCGGTCGGGCTGGCGGTGCAGCGCCTCTTCAATGGTGGCGGCAAACTTGATGGGCAGCGCGGTCTCCAGCACGATCATCGGCTCGGCGCCCAGGTGCTCGCGCGCCACCTTCACACCGTCTGCAGTATGAGTGTCGATCATCTGGCCAAAGCGCTCAAATGTGTCCTTGATGGTGGCAAGGCGGTCTGCATGGGTGCTCTTGCCGCTTTCAAAGCCGTATTTGACAGCGGCATCCTTGAAAGCCGGGTCGCCGCTCAGGTCGAACTTGCCTTGTTTGGCCACACCTTCGGCAAACAGCTGCCGGGTGCGCGCACCGTCGCGTCCCACCAGATCGAACACGAAGCGCTCAAAGTTGCTGGCCTTGCTGATGTCCATCGAGGGGCTCGATGTTTCGTAGGTGTTGGCCGCGCCGCGCACCTGGTAGATACCGGTGCGGAAGAACTCATCGAGTACATCGTTTTCGTTGGTGGCCACCACCAGCTTGGCAATCGGCAGACCCATCTGGCGCGCCACATGGCCTGCGCAGATGTTGCCGAAGTTGCCGCTGGGCACGGTAAAGCTCACCTTTTCCGCATTGCTCTTGGTGGCCTGCAGGTAGCCAGCAAAGTAATACACCACCTGCGCCAGAAGACGTGCCCAGTTGATGGAGTTGACCGTGCCGATCTTGTACCTGGCCTTGAAGGCATGGTCGTTGCTGACGGCCTTGACGATGTCCTGGCAGTCGTCAAACACGCCTTCAATGGCGATGTTGTGGATGTTTTCGTCCTGCAGGCTGAACATCTGCGCCTGCTGGAATGGGCTCATGCGGCCATGCGGACTGGTCATGAAAACGCGCACGCCCTTTTTGCCGCGCATGGCGTATTCGGCTGCGCTGCCGGTGTCGCCGCTGGTGGCGCCCAGAATGTTCAGCTCTTCGCTGCGGCGAGCCAGTTCGTATTCGAACAGGTTGCCCAGCAGTTGCATGGCCATGTCCTTGAAGGCCAGCGTCGGGCCGTTGGAGAGGGCTTCGATCAGCAGGTTGCCATCCAACTGGCGCACCGGCACGATGGCGTCGGTGCCGAACACCTCCCGGGTGTAGGTCTTGGCGCAGATGGCCTTCAGGTCGGCTGCAGGAATGTCGTCGATATAGAGCGACAGTATCTCGAACGCGAGGGCCGCATAGCCCTGGCTCGCCAGGGTAGTGCGCAGCTGGGTCAACTTGGCTTCATCGATCTGCGGATATTCCACCGGCAGGTACAGGCCGCCATCGGGCGCCAAGCCTTCAAGCAGGATATCGCAGAAACGTTTTTGTTCGGCATGGCCGCGCGTGGAGAGATACAGCATGGATGGAGCAGATGGTTGGAATGCAGCCCTCACGGGCCTGAAATCAGCCGCCTATTATCGGTCAGCCGCCAGTACTGGTACGCTTTAGGTTCAATTGGTGGCTACTACGCAAAGACAAAGGGCCCCGGCGGGCCCTTTGTATGCAGAAAGCATTGCAAGACAGTCAGGGCTGTACACCCATGCGCTGCAGCTCGCGCCTTGCGTGGAAGGCTCGCCAGTAGTCCACCATCAACTCGGCAAAGGCGTCGTTTTTCATCTTCTTCACGCCCTTGAGCATCAGCACCATGCGGTGCTTTTTCTTGACGTATTGCCCACGTCTGCGCCCCACGCCCAGGGCAGGTGGCACCACGCCTTGCTCCAGCGGCAGGGTGATGGTGAGCATGTGGTTGGCCTGGGTGAACTGGAAGTCGTCAATCGCCGACCATGGCAGCAGCTCCTGCGCCTTGAACATTTGCACGCCTTCGGGAGCCAGTACCAATGCGGGCTCCTTGCCATCCCGTGAAAACAGGAATGCGAAATAGGCGCAGGCCAGCCCCGCCAACAGAACGCCCACACCATAGAGCTGACCATTCCGGCTGTTGAACAGGAACGCAGCCCCTGCCACGCAGACCACGGTGAAGAAGACAAAGAGCCCGGTTTGAAACCAGGAACGCTCATAGATCACGGTCTGCTCGCGCCCCAAGGCCGCGATCTCCTGCAACTCGGCAATCTTGGCCGCTCGTGCAGATGCTGCAACACTGGTCAGCTCGCTTTGCAAGGCCGCATTCACGTCCGCCACTGGCGCAGGTGACACACTACCCGCCATGGTGCCACCAGTTGCCGCAGCGGGTGCCGCACCCTGCTCCAGGCCAAATTCCTGCAGCAAACGGCTGCCCTGCGAATCCATGGCCCGGCCCAGCAGCTCCGGGGTGATGGGCACGCCCAGTGCATCCAGCCGCACGGCCAGTTCCGGATGGGTATCGGTCGGGTGCGACTGGCGATTTTCCAGGTGCTGGCTCGGGTCTGCCATGCCCTTGCTGGCCACCAATTGGCGCACATGGCCCACGATGCCGCCCTCCACCGTCTGGCCCTGGTCCCAGTTCATCTCCAGCGCTTCGCTCACGTGGGGCTCAAGCGCGGTGATGCGCAAAAGTGACGAAGCAACGGCCTGCGGGCCGACCACACTGGCGCCCACGGCATCGGCCGCCAGTTCGCGCTTGCGACCCCAAAAGCGCACCGCCTCGTGAAAGCTGTCGAGAAACATCTCGCCAAACAGGGTGGCCGGGCGGCGCAGGAAGTCCATCCAGGACTCTTCGTGCTTTTCTCCGCCACTGATGGCCACCAGGTGGTTGATGGTGGCGGCATAGATCGGCGAGAAACGCTGGCTATAGAGCGTGTCTTCTCCAATGAAGTGGCCCAGTTCGTGGCCAATGACCGAGGCCACCTCTGCCGCATTGAGGAACGCCATGTACGGCAAGGGCAGATACAGCACGCGCCCCGCGGGCACCATGCTGCCATTGCTGAGCCGAACGGGGTGCTCCGTCACAAAGAAGCCTTCATTGAGGCCGACGACAATGCTGTCAGGCATGCCCGCGCCGGTCTTGGCAGCCACGCGGTCGACAAAGGCCCACAGCTCAGGCGCCTTCTCGCGTGCGAGTGCCTGGCCCATCACCTCGATAGGCTCGTTTTCCATTGCCTTGCGGGATGCCTTCCACACATCCCACAGCACCTTGCAGCCTGAAAACAGCAGAAACAGCGCCAAGCCTCCCAGCACGAGCATGAATTTCATGTCGCCCTTGCTGTAGCGGTTGTGGCGCAGGATGGGCATCATCTCGTACACCAGAAGCGGAATGGCGGCAGCAAACAGCAGCAGAACCATCACCACCATGTAGGTCGGCAGCAGCTTGCGGCCCTTTTCAAATGTGGCCAGCAATTGCTCGCGCGACTGCATCGCCTTCTTGCCCATGGCACTCTGATAGAACACGCCAAACGCCGACCACAGCAGCGCCAGCACGCTGAAAGCCATGGTGCAGCCCGCCAGCGTTGGCTGTAGATTGCGGGTGGTCACGTTCAAGCCACCGGCCTTCAGTTCGGCCAATGCGCGTTCGTAGCGGCTGCGCATCAGCCTTGCATCCACGCTGCGACCCTCGCTGTCCTTCACCGTTGCCCGGCCTCGGGGGCTGGTTTCTTCAATCGCCTTGAGTTCCTGCACGACCTGTTCGTACGCGGCAATCGTTGCCTGCACATCCACCGACGCGCCTGCCCGCGACCATTGCCACATGCCGACGAGCAGCATGATCAGTGGAATACCAAACAACACCGCCCAACGCTTGGCCCGTGCAGCCCATTTCTTGTCAGTCTCAGACATGCCTGCTCTCACTCCTTGTTATGTAGCAGGTCGCTAAACCTGCCATGGTTCTAAGCGATTGATAATAACGAGTAATTTTTGAAACAATATGGCGAAAAAATAAACAATAGGTAAAAAGAAAACCGCCAGCGGCACAAGACCGGTGGCGGTTGACAGGTGAACTGCGCGCAGGCTTAGTTCAGCTCTTCCTTGCGGATGCGAGTGATGGGCGCCAGCACCGTGGGCAGGCCCTGGATTTCGGCCAACGCCTTGTCCATATCGCCTTCGCGGGTGTCGTGGGTCAGGATGATCAGATCGGTCTGCGTCGATCCTTCGCCTCCCACCTCATCGGCTTCACGCTGCAGCACGGCATCGATGCTGATGCCTGCATTGGCCAGAATGCCTGTTACCTTGGCCAATACGCCAGCCTCGTCGGCCACGCGCATCCGCAGGTAATAGCTGGTGACCACTTCGGCCATGGGCAGCACGGGCAGATCCTGCCCCGCCTCGCGCAAGGTGCTGCTCTGGAAGGCCAGGGGCGGCACGCGGTGGGCTGCATCTGCACCGTCCAGGCGGGCGATATCGACCAGATCGGCAATCACGGCCGAGGCGGTGGGCTCCGAGCCTGCGCCCTTGCCGTAATAAAGCGTAGTGCCTACGGCATCGCCATGCACCACCACGGCGTTCATGGCGCCTTCCACATTGGCAATCAGGCGCTTGGCTGGCACCAGCGACGGGTGCACACGCAATTCGATGCCCTTTTCGGCACGCTTGGTAATGCCCAGCAGCTTGATGCGGTAACCCAGTTGCTCTGCGTATTTGATATCCACCGACGACAGCTTGGTGATGCCTTCGACATAGGCCTTGTCGAACTGCACAGGAACGCCAAAGGCGATGGCGCTCATCAAGGTGGCCTTGTGGGCAGCGTCCACCCCTTCGATATCGAAGGTTGGATCGGCTTCGGCGTAGCCCAGGCGTTGCGCCTCCTTCAGCACCACATCGAAATCCAGACCCTTGTCGCGCATTTCGGACAGGATGAAGTTTGTGGTGCCGTTGATGATGCCGGCAATCCACTGAATCTGGTTGGCGGTGAGGCCTTCACGCAGCGCCTTGATGATGGGAATGCCGCCTGCCACAGCAGCTTCATAGGCCACCATCACACCTTTTTCCGCAGCCGCCTTGAAGATTTCGGAGCCGTGCACCGCCAGCAGTGCCTTGTTGGCCGTCACCACGTGCTTGCCTGCGGCAATGGCCTCTAGCACCAGGGCCTTGGCAATGCCATAGCCGCCGATCAGCTCCACTACCACGTCGATATCGGGGTTGGCGATCACATCACGCGCGTCCTTGACGACTTTCGCATGCTCGCCCACCACGGCGCGTGCGCGGGTTTCGTCCAGATCGGCCACCATGGTGATTGCAATTTCGCGGCCAGCGCGGCGACGAATCTCGTCATGGTTACGTTGCAATACGCCAAAGACACCACTGCCCACGGTGCCGATGCCCAACAAGCCAACTTGGATCGGTTTCATAAGTCTCTACAAATAGTTCGCAGTAAAAAACACTCTGGCGCTTATCTGGTAAGCGTCGGTAGCTATCAAATTAAATACAGCTGGTACACACCCTGCCGACAACGCGAAGGGAGGCGCCCCGTACAGCCTGCATGCCTCAGGCTGCCTTGCTGGCCTTGGCCAGCTTGGCCGGTGCTTCGGCGGCAGGCACCACAGCCAGCTTGTCCGTGCCATAGCGTTGGCGGTATTTGGCCAAAAAGCCGGCCAGCCGGTTGATGGCTTCCTTCAGATCCGGCTCATGCGGCAGGAAGACAATGCGGAAATGGTCTGGTTGAGGCCAGTTGAAGCCCGTCCCCTGCACCAGCATCACCCGGGTTTCCTTCAGTACCTGCAGGAAGAATTCCTGATCGTCCTGGATCGGGTACACCTTCGGATCGAGGCGCGGAAACATATAGAGCGCGCCCTGGGGCTTGACACAGCTGACACCGGGAATGGCATTGATCATCTCCCATGCCATGTCGCGCTGCTTGCGCAGGCGGCCACCCTCCTGCACCAGCTCGTCGATGCTCTGGTGACCACCCAGTGCCGTCTGCACCGCCCACTGGCCTGGCACATTGGCGCACAGGCGCATGTTCGACAGCATGTTCAGGCCTTCGATATAGTCGGAAGCGCCCGATTTATCGCCCGAGATCACCATCCAGCCAGCACGGTAGCCACAGCTGCGGTAAGCCTTGGACAGCGAGTTGAAGGTGATCGTCAGCACATCCTGCGACAGGCTTGCGATTGGCGTGTGCACGGCATCGTCGTACAGCACCTTGTCATACACCTCGTCGGCAAACACCACCAGGCCGTGCTCGCGAGCGATGTCAATGATCTGCAGCAGCAGCTCCTTGCTGTAGAGCGCGCCGGTAGGGTTGTTGGGGTTGATGACCACAATACCCTTGGTACGCGGCGTGATCTTGGCGCGGATGTCTGCCAGATTGGGCATCCAGCCATTGTCTTCGTCGCACATGTAGTGCACTGGCGTGCCACCCGACAGGCTGCTGGCCGCCGTCCACAGTGGGTAATCTGGAGCGGGCAGCAGCATTTCGTCGCCAGAGTCCAGCAAGGCGTTGGTCGCCAGGCTGATCAGCTCGGACGCACCGTTGCCCAGATAGATATCGTCCAGCGTCACGCCCTTGATGCCCAGGCGCTGGGTTTCATGCATCACCGCCTTGCGCGCCGCAAAAATGCCCTTGCTGTCCGAGTAGCCCGCCGAATTGGGCAGGTTGCGGATCATGTCCTGCTGCACTTCCTCAGGTGCATCAAAGCCGAAAACCGCCAGATTGCCGATGTTGAGCTTGATGATCTTCTGGCCTTCGTCTTCCATCCGCTTGGCCGCGTCCATGATGGGCCCTCGGATGTCGTAACAAACATTGGCCAGCTTGGCGGATTTATGAATGGTCTTCATGACAGAAAGCACTACCTTTGAAAACGAGGGATTGCAGCCCGTTGGCAGCAGGTCGGCAGAGACTGCCCGCACCCGATAACCACAGAACCGACGAGGTGAAACCTATAATTTGACCACAGTTCTTCACTGATACCACAGTGTAGTGGTACCCAATGGATCGTACTGCCTTGCCGGAGTACGAACGCCACCTCGCCCGAAAGCCCGCTCCCATGAAATTCCAACCCGACAAATCCAACACGTTGACCGTCACGGGCTATGACCGCGGCTGGGTCGCCGTGGACAAGCAGCGCTATGAGCACAGCCTGGTGGTCTGCTCCAATGGCAGCCTGCAACCCTGGAACTGCAACAGCTTTGCCGACCTGGGGCCCGCCCATTTTGCGCAGCTGGCGGACTTCGATGTGGAGACCATTATTTTTGGCAGTGGCAATTGCTTACGTTTTCCTTCGCCCGCCTGGCTGGCGCCGCTGATCGCCCAGCGCATCGGCTTCGAGACCATGGATACCCCTGCGGCATGCCGCACCTACAACGTGCTCGCTGGAGAAGGCCGGAAGGTGTTGCTGGCCGCCGTGGTGGAAGTGCCTGCCGGATAGCCACAATCGATAGCCTGTGATTATCAGGGGGGCTCGATAAATATTTCGATTCAGGGTAAAATAGCAGCTTGCGGTCGTGGGCCTGAATAATAACTATATGAGCACTTTGATTCCTGCGGCCTTTTTGCGATTACTCCGGAGAAAATAGAGCGCTATGGCTGTTGTTGTCAACAAATCCCTGCCAGAATTTGAAGCACAAGCTACGGGAGGCCAGAAGGTTTCCAATGCATCGCATCAGGGGCAAATTCTGGTGCTGTACTTCTACCCAAAGGATAACACTCCCGGCTGCACCACCGAGGCCATGCAGTTCCGCGACAAGTACGCGGACTTCGTGAAGGCAGGTGCGGCGGTGTTCGGTGTATCGCGCGACAACATGAAATCGCACGATGACTTCAAGGGCAAGCTTGAGCTGCCTTTTGAGCTGATCGCCGACACCGAGGAGAAGCTCTGCCACATGTTCGGCGTGGTCAAGAACAAGATCATGTACGGCAAGAAGGTCAAGGGCATCGAGCGCTCGACTTTCCTGGTAGGCCCTGATGGCGTCCTCGTGCAGGAATGGCGTGGCCTGAAGGTTCCTGGGCACGTGGAAGAAGTGCTCAAGGCGGTCAAGTCGATGAAGGCTGCGCAGAAAAAGGCTGCATAAGCCAGTCCTGCGCGATTCATCGTGCCTTTGCGGCGCATCGCCTGTCATGCAGGGGTGCGCCGTTGCCGTCTGTACGATGACAGAAATTTGACATTTTTCTGTCCGGCAGAATGTGCATAATGGACTCATATGTTTGAGCCCGGAATGCGTTGCTGCCCTATCGATCTTCAAAAAGGCTGTCTTGCTTGCGAGATGGCCTTTTTTGCTTTGGCAGGCCTGCATTCCGATGTGAATATCGCCCCTTTGGCGAGTAATTGATAAAGGCCTTTTGCTTCATGCCTCTGCCTCCCGCACCTACCGGACGCGCCAGCCGGCTTTCCTCCAGCGACCTGGCCACCAAGGCTTCCGCCAAGACGCGCAAATCCACCGGCCCCGTGATCGGCGATGTCTCTGACCTCGCATTGGAGTTGGAGCCCACCCAGATCGCTGCTAGCGCCCAAGCGCTGCAACGCACACCGGCAACGGGCACCAAGCCAGCCCGCTCGCCCAAGGCAGCAGCCAAGGCCGCCAAGGCGACCACTGCCAACACCCCCACGGCCCCTGCCAAATACATAGTGGCCGACAGCGCCGTGCCTGCCAGCAAGCCTGCCAAGGTGCGCAAGACCGGCAGCGGTGTCGCCAAGCTGTTTGTGCTGGATACCAATGTGCTGCTGCATGACCCGAGCAGCCTGTTCCGCTTCGAGGAAAACGACATCTACCTGCCGATGATCGTGCTGGAAGAGCTCGATGCGCACAAGAAGGGCATGACCGAAGTGGCCCGCAATGGCCGCCAGGCAAGCCGCACGCTCGATGCACTGGTCGCCACGCAGGAATCGCAACTGGCCCAGGGCATTCACCTCGATGCCACCGGCCAGAAAGGCGCGACCGGGCGCCTGTTCTTCCAGACCGAGCCGCTCCACTACCACCTCCCTGAAAGCCTGCCGCAAGGCAAGGCCGACAACCAGATCCTGGGCGTGGTCGAGGCCCTGCGCCAGCGCCACCCGGAACGCCCCGTCGTACTGGTGTCCAAGGACATCAACATGCGCGTCAAGGCGCGTGCGCTGGGCCTGGAAGCCGAGGACTACCAGAATGACAAGACGCTGGAAGACGGCGACATGCTCTACACCGGCATGTTGCAGCTCCCGCTGGATTTCTGGGCCAAGGTGGGCAAGAAGGTGGAAAGCTGGCAGTCCGGTGCATCCACCTGCTACCGCATCAGCGGCGCGATCACGCAGCAGTTGCACATCAACCAGTTCGTGTACTACGAAGCACCGGGCGAAAACAGCCTGTTTGCCCGCGTGATCGAAATCCGCGACAAGACTGCCGTGCTGGAGACCCTGAAGGACTACGGCCACCAGAAGAACAACGTCTGGGGCGTAACCACCCGCAACCGCGAGCAAAACTTCGCGATGAATCTGTTGATGGACCCGGACGTGGACTTCGTCACCCTGGCTGGTACGGCCGGTACCGGCAAGACCTTGATGGCGCTTGCCGCCGGTCTGACGCAGGTGCTGGACGAGCGCCGCTACAGTGAGATCATCATGACCCGCGCCACCGTGAGCGTGGGCGAGGACATCGGCTTTCTGCCCGGTACCGAGGAAGAGAAGATGGGCCCCTGGATGGGCGCGCTGGACGACAACCTGGAGTTTCTGGCCAAGGGCGATGGCGGCAACCCTGGTGAATGGGGCCGCTCGGCCACCAATGACCTGATCCGCAGCCGCATCAAGATCAAGAGCATGAACTTCATGCGCGGCCGTACCTTCCTCAACAAGTACGTCATCATCGACGAGGCGCAGAACCTGACGCCCAAGCAGATGAAGACCTTGATCACACGCGCTGGCCCTGGCACCAAGATCATCTGTATGGGCAATCTGGCCCAGATCGATACGCCGTACCTGACCGAAGGCTCATCGGGCCTGACCTATGTGGTTGACCGCTTCAAGGGCTGGCCACACAGCGGCCATATCACCCTGGCACGCGGAGAGCGCTCGCGCCTGGCCGATTTTGCCAGCGATGTGCTGTAAGTCATTGCTATGCAATCGATAGCTACAGGCGCTTGACTGCAAGGCGCCAGAAGCAAAAAACATCAAAAAAGCACCTTCCACAGGTGCTTTTTCTTTGGCTGCATGCCAGAGCGTCATCAGGCTCCGGTACCGCGAATCTGGTCCAGGCTGCGCGAAGGCGTGATGGCCTGCGGATCCAGCTTGCAATGCACGATCACTGGCAGTTGGTGCTCGGCCGCCCAGGCGCGCATGGCGGCCAAAGCGGGGGCAAACTCTTCTGTACTGTCCACGCGCATGCCATTGCCGCCAAAAGCCTTGGCGTAGGCCACAAAGTCAGGGTTGCGCAACTCGGTGGCGCTCACGCGGTTGGGGTAGTCACGCTCCTGGTGCATACGGATCGTGCCGTACATGCCGTTGTCGATCAGCAGCACCACAACGGGCAAGTGGTACTGCACGGCCGTCGCAAACTCCTGGCCGTGCATCAGAAAATCGCCGTCGCCCGCAATGCACACCACACTGCGATCGGCCCACAGCCGCTTGGCGCCCACCGCGGCCGGAAAACCGTAGCCCATGCTGCCACTGGTGGGCGCGAGCTGGCTGCCATAGCTGGTAAAGGGCCAGAACCGGTGCACCCAGGTGGCAAAGTTGCCAGCTCCGTTGCACCACACGGTATCGGGGGGCAGCACTTCGCGCACATGTGCCATCAACTGGCCCATCTGCAAATTGCCTGGCACCTGGATGGGCGCCGGATTGCTCCAGGCCAGGTAATCCGCGTGGGCCTGCACTACCAGCTCTCGGCGCGCTTCACTGGCCTGCGCCGCAGGCTGGCTGGCAAGCGCTGCGCAGAAGCTGTCTGGCGCAGCCACAATGGCCAGATCGGCCTGGTACACGCGGCCCAGCTCATCTGGATCGGGGTGGATATGGATCAACTGCTGGCCTTGCGACGCCGGAATGCCCAGCAGGCTGTAACCCTGCGATGGCACCTCGGACATGCGCCCGCCCAGCAGCACCACCAGGTCGGCGCGCTTGACGCGCTCGATCAGCTTGGGGTTGACGCCCAGGCCCACATCGCCCGCGTAATTGGGGTGGTTGGCCGGAAACACCATCTGCCTGCGGAAGGAACACGCCACCGGCACGGCATGGGCTGCGGCAAAGGCTGCAATGTCCTGGTGGGCCTGCGCATTCCAGCGCGAGCCGCCTGCAATGATGATGGGGTTGCTGGCTGCGGCAAGCTTGGCAACCACGGTCTGTACATCGGCATCTGCCGCGTTGGCGGGTGCCGCCTGGTACGGCCTGGCATCAGGCACCGACACGGTATCGCGCAGCATGTCTTCGGGCAGAGCGATCACCACCGGCCCCGGACGGCCACTGGTGGCTACAGCGAATGCGCGGGCAATGATCTCGGGCACGCGCGCCGCATCATCGATCTCGGTCGCCCACTTCACCATGGGGCCGAAGACGGCGCGGTAATTGAGCTCCTGAAAGGCTTCGCGGTCGCGCGCGCTGCGCTCGATCTGGCCGACAAACAGAATCATCGGCGTTGAATCCTGCATTGCCACATGCAAGCCCGCCGACGCATTGGTGGCGCCCGGGCCGCGTGTCACCATGCAGATGCCAGGACGGCCGGTGAGCTTGCCCTGCGCCTCGGCCATCATTGCTGCACCGCCTTCCTGGCGGCAGATGGTGGTGTCGATGGGCGCATCGTACAAAGCGTCCAGCACGGCCAGAAAGCTCTCGCCCGGTACGGTGAAGATCTGCTGGGTGCCATGGATCACCAGCTGGTCCACCACCAGCTGGCCGCCAGTGCGCTGGATATTTGCCTGTGTCATTTTTTTGTCTCCTTGTTGAAATCGAAAGAAAATTGCTCCCCACGCTTGCCCACTTCGTGTGGCCGCTGCCCCTCCAAGAGGGGCGCTTTTCATCTTGGGGCGGCCCGGCGATGAAAAATTGCTCCCCACGCTCACCCACTTCGTGTGGCCGCTGCCCCTCCGAGAGGGGCGCTTTTCACCTTGGGGCGACCCCAATGAAAAAGGGCCGGACACCATACTCCGCATGGTGCTCAGCCCCTTTGATTTATGTCACCCGGCAACGCCGGGGTGTCTGGTTCAGATGATGCATTTCTCAAGCAGCGGTTCGTTGCGCAACAGGCGTTCCCAGCCCAGCGGGCTCACGTCCAGCGTCTGGTAGCGCCCGGTCAGCACCAGTTCGGCAATTGCACGGCCAGCCGCCGGGCTCTGCTGCAGGCCATGGCCCGAAAAGCCATTGGCAAAATAAGCGTTGTCGCAGCTGGGGTGCAGGCCAATGATGGCGTTGTGGTCGAACAAATTCATCTCGTAGTAACCCGCCCAGGCGCTTTCCACGCGCAACGCTTCAAAGCCCGGAATGCGCTCGGCCAGCGTCGGCCAGACAAAGTTCTCGAAAGCATCGTGTTCCACATCGAGCGGAATATCGTTGCCGTCGTTCCCCTCTTCTGGGCAGAAACCGGCGATGAAACCATGGCCCTCCGGTCGCAGCCAGATGCCCGATGGGTCGATCAGCAGCGGACACTGGGGCAGCTTGGCGGGGCTGGACAGGTTGAAGACCGTGCGGCGCTTGCCGTGCACGGGCAGATCAATATCCAGCCAGCCAGCCACAGGTTTGGCCCAGGCACCGGCAGCGTTCACCATGGCGCGGCAGGCAATGCGCGTGCCGTCTGCCAGCAGCACGGCTTCCACATGTGCCACGCCGTCGTGCCTGGAATGCGCAACGCCTACGGCTTCGGCCCGCAGGTACTTCACACCCTGCGACACCGCCTTGGCCTTGAGCGACTGCATCAGCAGGTAGCCGTCAAACCAGCCTTCTGCCGACAGCCCCAGCGAGCCGAGCACGATGTCGTCAACGTTCAACCACGGAAAACGGGCCTTGAGCGCTTCCGAGTCCAGCAATGCCACATCCACATCGTGTGCGCGCTGCAGCGCATGGTTGTCGCGCAACACAGCCTCGCCCGCCTGGGTCGCCAGGTACAGGTAACCGTCTTCCACGAGGCCGATGTCCGGCTGGTCGTTGCCAACGGCGAGCTCCGTCTTCAGGTTGCGCAAGAAACCAATACCGAACTGCGACAGCGCAATGTTGATGGCGGTGGAGAACTGCTGGCGGATGGAGCTGGCCGACAGTGCCGACGAGGCCTGCGCATAGCTTGGATCACGCTCGATCACCATTACCGGCACGCCGGGCTGCTGCAGGGTCAAAAAATAGGCGATGGCGCTACCAATGGCACCACCGCCAACGATGACGATAGGAAGTTCTTGCATAGATCAAAGATCACAAAGTCAATCCAGGGCGTGCCCGCCACCGAGCCACCGCCAAGAACGCCCCCGCCCAAAGGAGAGCGAGGGACGCCGCGCAGCGGCTCAGCAGGTGCCGTCAGACATCAAACCGAACGCCTTGCGCCAGCGGCAGCGCGCCGCTGTAGTTGATGGTGTTGGTCGCACGGCGCATATAGCCCTTCCATGCGTCAGAGCCCGATTCACGGCCGCCGCCGGTTTCCTTCTCGCCACCGAAGGCGCCGCCGATTTCTGCGCCCGAAGTGCCGATATTGACGTTGGCAATGCCGCAGTCGCTGCCTGCGGGCGACATGAAGCGCTCCGCGTCGCGCAGGTCACTGGTGAAGATGGCCGACGATAGGCCCTGTGGCACCGCGTTCTGCAGGGCAATCGCATCATCCGAGTTGCCGTCGTAGGTGACGATGTACAGGATGGGGGCAAAGGTTTCGTGTTCCATCACCTTCGATTGCGCTGGCATCTTCACGAGGGCCGGGCGCACGTAGTAGGCGTCTGCGCCCAGATCTTCGCGTTCGCGCTGGCCACCGATCACGGTACCGCCTTCTGCCTTGGCCTGCGCCAGGGCAGCCTGCATGCCGTCAAACGATGCCTTGTCGATCAACGGGCCCACCAGGGTGCCGTCGGTCATCGGGTCGCCCACGGTCACGCTGCCGTAGATTTTTTCCAGGCGCGCCACCAGTTGATCGGCAATGCTCTTGTGCACGATCAAACGGCGCAAGGTGGTGCAACGCTGGCCTGCAGTGCCAACGGCGGCGAAGGTGATGGCGCGTGCAGCCAGCTCCAGGTCGGCCGAGGGCGTCACGATCATTGCATTGTTGCCACCCAGCTCCAGGATCGAGCGGCCAAAGCGCTCGGCCACCTTCACACCCACCTGGCGGCCCATGCGGGTCGAGCCGGTAGCGCTGACAATGGGCACCAGCGGGCTGTCCACCAGTACTTCGCCCACGTCGCGGGCGCCAATCAGCAGTTGGCTGATGCCAGCTGGCACGGCGCCAGGCTGCTCCTGGTTGAACTCGGCAATGGTCTTTTCCAGCAGGTGCTGGCAGGCCACGGCGGTGAGCGGGGTCTTCTCGGAAGGCTTCCATACCACGGCATCGCCGCACACCAGGGCCAGGGCGCTGTTCCAGCACCACACGGCCACGGGGAAGTTGAAGGCCGAGATGATGCCGACCACACCCATCGGGTGCCAGGTTTCCATCATGCGGTGGCCGGGGCGCTCGCTGGCAATCGTGAGGCCATGCAGCTGGCGTGACAGGCCGACAGCGAAATCGCAGATGTCGATCATTTCCTGCACTTCGCCCAGGCCTTCGGAGGTGATCTTGCCGGCTTCCACCGACACCAGAGCACCCAGCGCGGCCTTGTGCTGGCGCAAGGTCTGGCCAAAGCGGCGTACCAGCTCGCCGCGTACGGGCGCTGGCACGGTGCGCCATTGCAGGTAGGCATTGTGGGCGGCCTGGATGGCTGCGCTCGCCTGCTCGGCGCTGTGCGCCTTCAGGGTTGCCAGCGTGGCACCATCGGCGGGTGAACGGCTGGTGATGTCGTTGCCGGAGAGGGGTTTCAGATCCAGCGCCAGTTGCTTGCAGATCTCGTTCAAACGGGTGGTGGATGTGCTCATCGCTCGTCGTTCCTTACGCTTTGGCCTTGACAGGCCTACTATCAAAAAAGAAGCTGCCTGCGCCCTGTAGGTGCGCGCAAGCAGTGGTTTTTACTATAAACCGTGGGCCGTCAGCCCTGCATCACTTGTAGGAAATCTGCGTCTGCTTGCCGTCCTTGTACACATAGGCCGTGACGCCGGGGTTCTTCAGATTGCCCTTGTCGTCAAAGTTGAAGATATTGGTCACGCCTTCGTAGTTCACATCGCGCACGGCAGCCAGGTATTTGGCGGGGTCGGTGGAGTCAGCCTTTTTCATGGCGGCGGCCACCACCATCATCGCGTCATACATGAAGGGGCCATAGGTCAGCACCTCGGCCTTGAAGCGATCATGGTAGCGCTTGGCAAAGTCTGCACCCTTGGGGCGCTTGGCCAGCTCTTCGCCGCCACGGCTGCAGTACAGCACGTCGTTGACTGCGCCCTGGCTGATCTTGAGGATTTCGGCAGTGCACAGACCGTCCGAGCCCATCAGCTTGGCCTTGACGCCCAGGCGCTTCATCTGGTTGGCGATCAGGCCGCCTTGGGCATCCATGCCGCCATAGAAGATCACATCGGGTTTCTTGCCGCGGATATTGGTCAGGATCGCGGAAAAGTCCACACTCTTGTCGGTGGTGAACTCCTGCGCCACCACCTCGGCGCCCATGGCCTTGATGCGCTTGGCAAAGTCGTCGGCCGAGCCCTTGCCGTAGGCCGTGCGGTCGTCCACGATGGCAAAGCGCTTGGCGCCCAGCTTGTTCACGGCCAGCTCAGCCAGCGCCGCGCCCACATCGGCATCGCTTGCCAGCACGCGGAACACGTTGTTGTAGCCCAGCTCGGTAAAGCCGGGGTTGGTGGCAGGCGAGAGGTTGGGAATGCTCTTCTTGTTGTAGATGGGCGCCGCCGGAATGGCTGCACCCGAGTTGAAGTGGCCCAACATGGCCTGCACGCCGCCATCCACCATCTGGTTGGCCACCACCACGGCCTGCTTGGGATCGCCCTGGTCGTCTTCGGATTTCAGCTCGAACTGCACGGGCTTGCCGCCAATCACCATCTTCTGGGCATTCAGCTCTTCGATCGCCAAGCGGATGCCGTTTTCATTGTCCTTGCCCCAGTGCGACATGGGCCCCGACAGCGGCGCTGCGTGGCCAATCTTGACGGTTTGCGCCGTCTGGGCATTCGCCGGGCCTGCCAGCAAGGCGGTAGCGGCAATGGCAGTCAGGGAACCGAGGCGATGGGTCATGGTCAGTGGCATGGGTGATGTCTCCTGTTGTGCCGCCCGCACTGCTCTGGTGCGTTGCAGGCTGGGGTTCGCGGTCTGCCGCCTGCCGGGCCACAGACCATCAATAGCTAAAAATGCTATGTGAACAATCAGGAACAGCAAAATGCGAAAATAGCCAGACATATTGCGTTTTCCGAACAAAGTACCTACCCCTATGCGCAACGCGATCCCCAATATCGGGCTGTTGATGGCCTTCGAGGCATCAGCCCGTCACGGCAATTTTTCCCGTGCTGCCAACGAGTTGGCGCTGACTGCCAGCGCCGTCAGCCGCCATGTGGCGGCTCTGGAGGACCGCCTGGGCGTGCCGCTTTTCGTACGGCACAAACGCCGCGTGATGCTCACCGATGCGGGAAAACGATATGCCCAGCGGGTGCGCCTGCATCTCAATGGCCTGGAGCGCGATACGCAGGAAATCGCCAACAGCCGCGCCCAGGGCTATGCCATCCATCTGGCCGTCGTCTCCAGCTTTGCCACGCAGTGGCTGGTGCCGCGCCTGCCAGCCTTCGCCAAGCTGCACCCCGATATCCATGTGCACCTGTCGGTGCGCTCGGAGCCATTTGCCTTTGAGGAAAGCGGTTTTGACGGCGCCATCTACTCGGGCGACGGCCTCTGGGCCCAGACCCAGGGCCAGCGCATTGCTCAAGACGGAGCCTGCATCCCCGTGTGCAGTCCGGCGTTCGCAGAGCAGCACGCACTGGGTGCGGAGGCAGATTGGCGCCATCTCGTCCACATCGGGCTGGAGAGCCGCCCCAATGCCTGGCGCGACTGGTATGCACAACTGGGCTGGGATTACTCGGTGCAGGCCTCACGCGGGCCGCGTTACGAGCTGTTTTCGATGGTGATCATGGCCGCCAGCGCCGGCTTGGGCGTCGGCCTGGTGCCCGAGGTGCTGGTGCAACCCGCGCTGGATGCCGGCCAGGTGGTGCCAGCCCACAGCCATACCTCGCCTGGCACGCAAAGCTACTGGTTCAGCTACCCCACCTACCGAGAGCCATCGCAGGCATTGCAGGCGTTTGAGAGCTGGGTGGTGGCGCAAAGCCAGCAAAGCGGGCCATAGCCAAGAAAACGGCCGCCCTGCACAAGGCTGTAACTGAAGAGATCGCTATAAAAATAGAAGCTGGCAGCGCATTACCTTGCTCACTTTCAGATGCTTTTTCGCTTGAAAGCCAAGGAAACCTTACGCGGCCAGCTATTGTTTTGAATAGCCCTGCGGTACTGCAAGGGCGATTCCTCAATAATCGTCTGCGCCCACAGCCAGGTTCTCGAAACGGGTCTGGTTCTTCTGGAAGAAGAGCTTGACGGTACCCGTCGGCCCGTTACGCTGCTTGCCGATGATGACCTCGGCAACATTGGGCTCGTTGCTCTCCTTGTTGTAGTAGTCGTCGCGGTAGATGAACATGATGATGTCCGCGTCCTGCTCAATGGCGCCCGATTCGCGCAGGTCAGACATCATGGGCCGCTTGTCGGTGCGCTGCTCCACCGAACGGTTGAGCTGCGACAGCGCGATCACCGGGCATTGCAGCTCCTTGGCCAGCATCTTCAGGCCACGCGAGATTTCGCCCAGCTCGGTGGCGCGGTTGTCCGATGAGGCAGCGCTGCCCGAGCCGCTCATCAGCTGCAGGTAGTCGACCACAATCAGGCCCAGCTTGCCGCACTGGCGCGCGAGGCGCCGCGCATTGGCGCGCAGCTCCGATGGCGTAAGGCCCGGTGTTTCATCGATGTGCAGGCTGACAGTGCGCAGGCGCTCGATCGCCTCCGACAGACGCGGCCATTCCTCATCGGTCAGCTTGCCGGTGCGCAGATTGCCCTGGTTGACGCGGCCGATCGAGCCGACGATACGCACCGCCAGCTGGGCCGCGCCCATTTCCATCGAAAATACCGCCACCGGCAGCCCCTCGTTGAGCGCCACATGCTCGGCAATGTTCACCGCAAACGAGGTCTTGCCCATGGACGGACGTGCCGCCAGCACCACCAGGTCGCCCGCCTGCAGGCCACTGGTCATCCGGTCCAGATCGACAAAGCCCGTGGGCACGCCAGTCACATCGACCGGGTTGTCTGCCATCTCCTGCACGCGGTCAAGCAAGTCGACCACCAGGGTGTCCAGCGACTGGAAGCCCTGCTTCATGCGCGAGCCTTCTTCGCCAATGGCAAAGATCTTCTGCTCGGCCTCGTCCAGCACGCGATCCACCGTCTTGCCCTGCGGATTGAAGGCGTTGGTGGCTATTTCGTCGCTGGCCGTCACCAGTTTGCGCAAAATGGAGCGTTCCCGCACGATTTCGCCGTAACGGCGGATATTGGTGGCGCTGGGCACGTACTGCGCCAACTGGTTCAGATAGGCCAGCCCCCCTACTTCCTCAGCCTTGCCAATGCCCTGCAGATGTTCGTAGACAGTGATCACGTCGGCGGGCTTGCCAGCGTTGATCATGCTGGCGATGGCGGTGAAGATCAGCTTGTGCTCGTGGCGGTAGAAGTTGTCTTCGGCCAGCACGTCGCCCACCCGGTCCCAGGCGTTGTTGTCGAGCAGCAGGCCACCCAGCACGCTCGATTCCGATTCGATGGAATGCGGCGGAATGCGCAACTGCGCCACCTGTTTGTCGGGGGTGATGAACGCGTCGTCCATCGGGGGGAAGGTCTCTGACATGGGGGAAGGGTTCCAGCAATAGAAATGCACCGGATCGGTGCCGGTGCCATGCGGCAAGAATAGCGCAACTCGAATGCCTCGCCCGCCGCCCGGCCCTTGCCCGCTCTGGTAGGGCCCCTGCTCGGCTACCAGCATGGCATCACCAGTTATGATCGGCGCCATGCGCATCGCACTGGGTATCACCTATAACGGGCAGGCGTACCAGGGCTGGCAGAGCCAGCCATCTGGCCGCACCGTCCAAGACCATCTCGAAGCGGCCCTGGGCCGCTTCGCCGCTTCCCCCATCTCAACCATCTGCGCCGGCCGCACCGATGCCGGCGTGCACGGCCTGATGCAGGTCGTGCATTTCGACGCGCCGGTAGAGCGCGCCGAAGCCTCATGGGTGCGCGGCACCAACACTTTTTTGCCCAAGGACATTGCCGTGCAGTGGGCGCGCGCCGTTCCCGAGGCTTTTCACAGCCGCGCCTGCGCCACTTCGCGCCGCTATGGCTATGCGCTGCTGCAATCGCCGGTGCGCCCGAGTGTCGAGTTTGGCCGCGTCGGCTGGGTGTTTCAGCCGCTCGATCTTGCCGCCATGCAGCAGGCCGTGCAATTCTTGCTGGGCGAGCATGATTTTTCGTCGTTCCGCGCTGCAGGCTGCCAGGCCAAGTCGCCCGTCAAGACGTTGTATGCCATCGACATCGCCCATAGCCCGATGCGCCCCAGCAGCGCGCGCGACGGCGTGCCCTCGTGCTACTGGCGGTTTGATTTTCAGGGCAGCGCCTTCCTCCACCACATGATCCGCAACATCATGGGCTGCCTCATCATGATCGGCCAGGGCGTAAAGCCGCCCGAATGGATGCAGGAAGTGCTGAATGCACGGAGCCGTGAAATGGCCGCCCCCACATTTTCGCCAGACGGCCTGTATTTTCTCGGTCCCCAGTACGATGCACAGTGGGGCCTGCCCACCCAGGCCGTTTCCTTTGACTGGTTTGCCTGAAGCATGATGCACACAACCCCCTTCCCTGCCCGTACACGCATCAAGATCTGCGGCCTGACGCGCGAGGCCGACGTGGACGCAGCCGTGGCCGCCGGTGCCGACGCCATCGGCTTTGTGCTGTATGCCAAAAGCCCGCGTGCAGTCAGCGTGGAGCGTGCTGCCAAGCTGGCCCGGCGCCTGCCTGCATTTGTCACGCCGGTACTGCTGTTCGTCAACGAAGAGCCTTCAAAAGTAATAGCTGCCTGCGACCATGTACCGGGCGCCATTGCTCAATTTCATGGAGATGAGTCGCCGCAGCAGTGCCTTGCCGCTACGGCGGGCGGCGCCCGTGCATTCCTGCGGGCGGCGCGCATACCCCTTGGCGACGCTGCGGCAGAGTTTGACCTCGTAGAATACGCACATCGATATTCACAAGCCAAGGCCATTCTGCTCGACGCCCATGTCGACGGATTCGGTGGTGGCGGCAAGGCATTCAATTGGTCACTGCTTCCAACAAACGTAGCCTCTCATCTCGTTTTGTCTGGTGGACTCACGCCTGCAAACGTGACCGATGGCATTGTGCAGGTCAGGCCGCGCTGCATTTCGCTCGCGGTTGATGTGAGCTCCGGCGTCGAAGCCACCGGGCCCGACGGCCAACCCGTCAAGGGCACCAAGGACGCCGACAAGATCCACCAGTTCGTCGCCGCCGTGCGTGCGGCAGACGCGCTTCTTGCACAGAACCCTTTCCATGTTTGAATACCAGCAACCCGATGCCGCAGGCCATTTCGGCCCCTATGGCGGCTCCTTCGCCAGCGAAACCCTGACCCACGCGCTCACCGAACTGCGTGAGGCCTACGACCGCTACCAGAACGACCCGGAATTCCTGCGCGAATTCCAGTACGAGCTGGCGCACTACGTGGGCCGCCCGTCGCCCGTCTACCACGCAGCGCGCATGTCGCGCGAAATGGGGGGCGCGCAGATCTACCTCAAGCGCGAGGACTTGAACCACACCGGCGCGCACAAGATCAACAACGTGATCGGCCAGGCCATGCTCGCCAAGCGCATGGGCAAGCCGCGCATCATCGCCGAGACTGGCGCTGGCCAGCACGGAGTGGCCACGGCGACCATCTGCGCGCGCTACGGCCTCGAATGCGTGGTTTACATGGGCAGCGAAGACATCAAGCGCCAGAGCCCCAATGTCTACCGCATGAAACTGCTGGGCGCCACCGTGGTGCCGGTCGAATCGGGCAGCAAGACGCTGAAGGACGCACTCAACGAAGCCATGCGCGACTG
Organism: Comamonas sp. 4034; assembly: GCF_050434545.1. Taxonomy (NCBI): domain Bacteria; kingdom Pseudomonadati; phylum Pseudomonadota; class Betaproteobacteria; order Burkholderiales; family Comamonadaceae; genus Comamonas; species Comamonas sp. 4034. The sequence continues at coordinate 43,768 of NZ_JBNDIT010000009.1, forward strand.
GGTGGCCAATGTGGACAACACCTTCTACATCATCGGCACCGTGGCGGGCCCGCACCCCTACCCGACGATGGTGCGCGATTTCCAGAGCGTGATCGGCAACGAATGCCTGGAGCAGATGCCCCAGCTGTTCAAAGAGCAGAACATGGCGGCCGAACAGCCCGACGCCGTCGTGGCCTGCGTGGGCGGTGGCAGCAACGCCATGGGCATCTTCTACCCCTATATCCCTTACGAGAACACGCGGCTGATCGGCGTGGAGGCTGCAGGCGAAGGCCTGGACAGCGGCAAGCACTCGGCGTCGCTGCAGCGCGGCTCCAGTGGCGTGCTGCATGGCAATCGCACCTACATCCTGCAGGATGAAAACGGCCAGATCACCGAAACCCACTCGATCAGCGCTGGGCTCGACTACCCCGGCGTCGGCCCTGAGCACGCCTGGCTGCAGGAAATCGGTCGCGCCCAGTACGTCGGCATCACCGACCAGGAGGCGCTCGACGCCTTCCACTACCTGTGCCACACCGAAGGCATCATCCCTGCGCTGGAATCGAGCCACGCCGTCGCCTACGCGATGAAGCTGGCCAAGACCATGCGCCCCGAGCAATCCATCCTCGTGAGTCTGTCCGGCCGTGGCGACAAGGACATCGGCACCGTCGCCGACCTGTCAGGCGTGGATTTCTACACCCAGCCTTCGGCCCGCGGCGTCACCGTCAAAGGAGCAGCATCCAAATGAGCCGCATTGCAGCCACGTTTGACCAGTTAACACTGGCCGGCCGCAAGGCCTTGATTCCATACGTCACGGCGGGTTTCCCGTTCGCCGACATCACGCCCGCATTGATGCACGGCATGGTGGAAGCAGGCGCCGATGTCATCGAACTCGGTGTTCCCTTCTCCGACCCGATGGCCGATGGCATCGTGATCCAGAAGGCTGGCGAAAAGGCGCTGTCGCTGGGCATTGGCCTTGCGCAGGTGCTGGCCATGGTGGCCGAGTTCCGCAAGAAGGACAGTGTCACGCCCGTCGTGCTGATGGGCTATGCGAACCCGGTGGAGCGCTATGACCAGCTTCGCGGCGCAGGGGCCTTCGTGCGCGATGCGTCAGCCGCCGGAGTGGATGGGGTGCTGGTGGTAGACTACCCGCCCGAAGAATGCGAAGCCTTTGCCGCCGATCTGCGCCAGCATGGCATGGATCTGATCTTCCTGCTGGCCCCTACATCGACGCCAGAGCGCATGCAGCAGGTAGCACGCGTGGCCAGTGGCTATGTGTACTACGTCTCGCTCAAAGGCGTGACCGGTGCCGGTACGCTGGATACCGCTGCAGTCGAGGCCATGCTGCCCAAGATCCGCGAGCATGTGCACATCCCTGTTGGCGTTGGCTTTGGCATTCGAGATGCGCAGACCGCACAGGCCATCGGCAAGGTGGCCGATGCCGTGGTGATCGGTACGCGCATCATCCAGCTGATTGAAACCCAGCCGCACGAGAAGGTCGTTCCCATCGTTTCAGACTTCTTGCGCGGCGTTCGCAAGGCGCTTGACGCATAATGCGCCCCTCGGGCCGCTCGCACTCTGGTGCTGCGGCCCACCGAGCGCAAAAGCAAAGGAAAGAACCATGTCCTGGCTAGAAAAACTGTTACCCGCCAAGATCCAGCACACCGACCCGGCAGAGCGCCGTCAAATCCCTGAAGGCCTGTGGATCAAGTGCCCCGCGTGCGAAGCGGTGCTGTACAAGACCGACCTGGAGCAGAATTTCAGCGTCTGCCCCAAATGCGGTCACCACCATCGCATGTCGGCCCGCGCGCGCCTGAACCAGTTTCTGGATGCCGAAGGCCGGTACGAAATCGGCCAGGAAGTGCTGCCAGTCGATGCCCTCAAGTTCAAGGACAGCCGCAAATACCCCGAACGCCTGAAAGAAGCGCTGGAAAACACCGGCGAGACCGATGCATTGGTGGTGATGGGCGGCTCGGTCAAGAGCGTCAACCTGGTGGCAGCCTGCTTTGAATTCGAATTCATGGGCGGCTCCATGGGCTCGGTCGTCGGAGAGCGTTTTGTGCGTGGCGTGGAAACCGCCATGGAACAGAAGGTGCCCTTCGTCTGCTTTACCGCCACCGGCGGCGCTCGCATGCAGGAAGGTTTGTTGAGCCTGATGCAGATGGCCAAGACCAATGCCGCCCTCACCCGCTTTGCCAAGAAAGGCCTGCCCTACATCAGCGTGCTGACCGACCCGACCATGGGCGGCGTGTCCGCAGGCTTTGCGTTCATGGGTGACATCGTCATGGCCGAGCCCAATGCACTGATCGGCTTTGCCGGCCCCCGCGTGATCGAGAACACCGTGCGCGTCAAGCTGCCCGAAGGTTTCCAGCGCGCCGAGTTCCTGCAGCAAAAGGGCGGCGTGGACATGATCGTCGACCGCCGTGAACTGCGTGACCGCATCTCCAGCAGCCTGGCCATGCTCCAGCGCCTGCCGGCAGACGCTGTGGCTTGACACCTGCTTCACGCACCAACCAAAAAGCCAGCCTGATCGGCTGGCTTTTTTCACGCCCGAGTACAACCAGCGCGCGATTTCCAGATTTCCAGCCTACACGGCCACCAGCAATCGCGCCTGCAGATTCGCCAGCACGATGGCCACAATCTGCAGCAACACCATCAGCACAATGGGCGACAAGTCAACCCCTCCCACCAGTGGAATGACCTTGCGCAGCGGCCGCAGCAGCGGAGCGGTGAGCTGGTAGAACACCGCCTGGATGACGGCATTGCCTGTAGACAGCCATGACAGCACGCAGTGCACCAGCAGAATGACCACCATGCTGGAAATGGCGATATTGGCCACGCCGATGGTGGCCACCACGAACACGGCGGCCACCGAAGCCACGCCACCGCCCACCAGCCACAGCAACAGGAATTGCACCCATTGCACCAGCCAGGCCCCCAACACGCTGGCCCAGTCACCACCCGGCACGGCCTTGGTGATCTTGCGCAGTGGCAACACCAGCCAGCTGGTAAGCGCCAATACCAGCTGACCGAGCGGGTTGTTGAACGAGACACGCTGGTGCTGCATGTACCAACGCAGCAGGCAGGCACCCGTCAGCAGCCCCCCGACAACATTGAGCAACAACGACAAAATCTGGAGAAGCATCGATATCCCACAAGGGCGAAGCCCTGATTGCTATATAAAATGAAGCTAAAAACCCAATGAACACGGTCGCTATTACTCTATTCTATGCGGATCATGGCAAGAAATGCATGCAAAAACCCTCCGGCCACGGCATGAAAAGCCGCGCCCCAGTCGGGCACTCCGGCTTTGGTGGACGCAGGCGCGGTCAAAAAACTTAAAATGACGGGTTTTGGCCGTTTACCAGCGCGATGCTGGCTTGCTTCATGTCTGAAAACCACACCACTCCAGAGACAGCGCCAGTTGCGCTGGACGAAAACAAACTGATTGCCGAGCGCCGCGAAAAACTCAAAGCCCTGCGCGAGGCACAGCGCGAAGGCAAAGGTGTGGCCTTCCCCAACGACTTCAAGCCTGCCGATCGTGCAGCGGCCTTGATTGCCGCGCATGATGCCACCGAGGCAGAAGCACTGGAAGCGCAGGCCGTGGCCGTGAGCGTAGGCGGCCGCATGATGCTCAAGCGCGTGATGGGCAAGGCCAGCTTTGCCACCGTGCAGGACGCTACCGGTCGCATCCAGCTGTATGTGACGCGCGATGCCGTGGGCGAAGAAGAATACGCCGATTTCAAGAAGTGGGACCTGGGCGACATCATTGGCGCCGAAGGCACGCTCATGAAAACCAAGACCGGCGAACTGTCGATCAAGGTCACCAAGATCCGCATGCTCACCAAGAGCCTGCGCCCCATGCCCGACAAGTTTCACGGCATGGCCGATCTGGAGCAGAAGGTGCGCCAGCGCTATGTCGACCTGATGACCGACGAAGACGCGCGCAAGCGCTTTGTGGCGCGCAGCAAGGCCGTGGCAGGTATCCGTGAGTTCATGGTCGAGCATGGCTTCCTGGAAGTGGAAACACCCATGCTCCACCCCATCCCAGGCGGCGCCAACGCCAAGCCGTTCATCACCCACCACAATGCGCTGGACCAGGAGATGTACCTGCGGATCGCGCCCGAGTTGTACCTCAAGCGCCTGATCGTGGGTGGCTTCGAGCGAGTGTTCGAGATCAACCGCAACTTCCGCAACGAAGGCATCTCGGTACGCCACAACCCTGAATTCACGATGATGGAGTTCTACGCGGCCTATTGGAACTACCGCGATCTGATGGACTACACCGAGCAGCTCATCCGTGACGCCGCGATGAAGGCCGTCGGCACGCTGGAACTCACCTATGGCGGCAAACCCGTCGACCTGGCCAAGCCCTTCGAGCGTCTCACCATCACCGAAGCCATCGTCAAATACACCGATGCAGGTGAGAACGTGGGCAACCGCGAGTGGCTGACCAATGCCTTGAAGAAGCTGGGCATGAAGGAAGAAAAGGACAAGCTGTCCACCCGCTCGCTGGCCAGCCTGCAGGTGCTGTACTTTGAGGAAGTGGTCGAGGAAAAGCTGTGGAACCCGACCTTCATCATGGAGCACCCCACCGAGATCAGCCCGCTGGCGCGCGCCAACGATGAGCGCCCCGAGGTGACCGAGCGCTTCGAGCTGTACATCACCGGCCGCGAATTCGGCAATGGATTCTCCGAGCTCAACGATGCCGAAGACCAGGCTGCCCGCTTCAACGCCCAGGTCGCAGCCAAGGACGGTGGTGACGACGAAGCCATGTACTACGACCACGATTTCGTGCGCGCGCTGGAATATGGCATGCCTCCCACCGGCGGCTGCGGCATCGGCATCGACCGCTTCATGATGCTGCTGACCGACAGCGCCAGCATTCGCGACATCATTCTGTTCCCGGCACTGCGCCGCGAACAGTAAGCCAGTGCGTGCCCCTCGATACGCTTCCAAAACAATAGCTTCCAGCGCTTTACCAATAAGCTCTGGGAGCTATTTTTTCATACACTCTCCGCTGCATCCTTACGGAATCTCACCCGCAGGTGTGCCCCACAAGCCCCGCTTGTGAGGCCGATATACTGGCGGCCATGCAGATTCCACACTACTGGGCGCAAACGCGCTTGCGCCATGAGACCGGTATCCGCCACGGCGTGACCGTGCAACGCTGGGGCTGGTCCGACGAGAGCCAACAGGCTGCCGAAGCCCATGCCCGCGAGCGCGCGCAGGCCGCGCTGGACCAGACGCTTGCCGCTCCCAAGCTACGCAATCTGGACGGCCACTTTCGGCGGCTGGAAGGCCTCAATGACTATGGCCTCAATGGCGAGACCCCGATCCGGGAAGAGATTCTGGAGCAGCGCGGGGAGACAGTGATGACGCGCAACAGCTACGGCGCGCACTGTCTCAATACGCCCCATGTTGCCATCGCCGATGTCGACTATCCGAAGGAGGCCCCGCCCCCGAGCCTGCGCCCCTTGGGCACCCTCGCCGTCGTAGCACTGGGCTGGTGGTTTCTGATGCAGTCCCAGGGCTGGAGCATGGTGGCCTGGGTTTCCCTCGCGATTGCCGCGCTGGTGCTGCTGCTGTGGTTCAAGCGCTACCTCAATGCTCGCCAGAGCGCGGCCAGCAGGGCCGACCCGCGTGAGGCTGCCATCCAGCGCATCACGGCATTCTCCGCCCAGCACCCTGATTGGGGATTGCGCCTCTACAGCACTCCCAAAGGATTGCGCGTCATCGTCACGCACAGGCCCATGCAATCGGCCGACGCCGATGTGCAGGCCATGTTTTCCGCGCTGCAGGTAGATCCCCTGTACCAGCGGCTGTGCGTGCAGCAGCAATGCTTTCGCGCCCGTGTCAGCGGCAAGCCCTGGCGCATGGGCATGGGAGGCCCCAGCTCACAGGTCAGGCGCTGGCCAACCACTGAAAAGCACCTCGCAGACCGCGAGCGCTGGAGCCGTTACTACGACAACAAGGCCGCGCAGTACAGCGCCTGCCAGTTCGTCAGCCAGTTGGGCGAGAGCCGGATCGCGCCCGAAGCCCAGCCATTGGTGGACTGGCACGACGAGGCCAGCCGGGCCCACAATACCGCTCTGCCCGTGGCGTAAGCGTGCGTTCTTGCCTGTGTGCTGATCGACGACCCATGCACTCGGTCCGTCGCCCGCATCAGCGCGGCTTGCCGCCATGCCATCCCTGCTGCCGTAATGCCTTTGTAGCGACAGCCTCTCCCTGATTTCTTTGCCATGTACCGATTCAAAGCACTGATCCCCGCCTGGGCCACCGAATGGATGGACATCATTGTTCCTGCCATTCAGATTGCACTGATTCTGCTGCTGTCGATCGCACTGCATTACCTCACCCGCAAGCTCATCAACCGCGCGGCGGCGCACTATAAATGGCCGCTTGAACTGGTGGTGCCAGTCAAAGGCCTGGTGCGCTGGCTCATCATCGGGGGCACCATCCTGCTGATCCTGGAGCGGCTGGGGGTGAGTGCCACCGTGCTGTGGACAGCATTTTCAGGCTTTGCCGCCGTGGGTGCCGTGGCGTTCTTCGCAGCATGGAGCGTGCTGTCCAATTTCTTCTGTGCGCTGCTCATCTTCACCGTCCGGCCCTACCGCCTGGGCGATTACATCGAAGTGCTGGACGCGCTGGACAAGCCCGGAGCCAAAGGCCGCGTGGTCGACATCAACATGCTCTACACCACGCTGGAAGACTTTTCTGCGGGCCCGGCGCACCGCATTGTTCTGCAGATTCCGAACACGCACGTCTTTCAGAAAGTGGTGCGCCGCTGGACGGACGCGCCGCCACAGCCGCTGCCGACCGAGCCCACCAAACCTGCCGAAGTACCTGCAACGGAGGCAACCGCCCCCTCTTCATCGCCTGCCCCCTGAGCCCAGGGTACCCGCCGAACCTGCGCACTGCCTGCACTCTCTGTCAGCACACACCTACCGCCATACTCCCCATCGCCTCACGCAGACAGCACTGGCCAACACCTAAGCTCAATGCATTCCATTACACAGGAGGTTTGTATGCTCAAGTGGGCCATTATCTTTGCGGTGATCTCGCTGGTCGCTGGCGTTTTCGGTTTCACCGGTGTGTCGTCGGGCGCTGCAGGGATTGCGAAAATCCTGTTCTATATCTTTATCGTGATCACCGTGATCTTCCTGGTCGTGGCCTTGCTAGGCATCGGCGCCGTGGCGTAGCAGACAGGCATTTCACTCACATGCAAAAAGCCTGCCGATGCGCAGGCTTATTGTGTGTTGGAAGCGATGGGCTGAGCGCGCAATGCTCCGAATGGCTACAGCACCTCGTCCTTGAGCTGGGGAAACACCTTGGACACCTTGGCAAGCAGGTAGTCACCATACCGGCCATTGAAGGCGTGCACATTGGCCTTGTCCCAACGCTCGCTGCTGTCGTCGCGCACGCGTGCGCCAGCCAGCCCCTCGATGCGCTGCACGCGCGCTTCAAAGTTTGGATCGAAAAACAGCGGAAACGACAGACGGTCCGTGCCAGAAGTATTGCGCCTGACGCGGTGCGGCGTGGATTTGTAGAGGCCACCCGTCATGCGGTCCAGCATATCGCCGATGTTGCAGACGAAGGTGCCGGGCAGCGGCGGCGCATCCACCCAGCCGCCTGGCGTGTGCACGGACAGGCCCCCGATCCGGTCCTGGTACAGAATCGTGAGCAAACCGTAGTCGGTATGCTCGCCCACGCCCCAGGGCGCGTCCACACCTGCAGGAACATCGATGCTCGGATAGTTGAAGATGCGAAACAGCACCAGGGGATCTGCCGTATAGCGCTGCGAGAAATAACCAGCCGGCAGGCCCAGGCTCAATGCGATGCCCTCCATCACACGATGCCCCACCTGGGTGACCGCATCCATGTACTGCAGAATGGTTTCGCGATAGCCCTCCAGCTCGGGGAACAGGTTGGGGCCGTGGACAGGCGTTCCTGCCTGCACCAGCGGGTGTTCGGCCGCCAGCTCGGTGCCCAGGTACAAGCCCTCTTTCCAGTCCGGCAGGCCCGAGGTCAGCTCCCCTCCTACCTTGAAGTATCCGCGCCATGCGCGCCCTCCCAGGGCCATGCGCCATTGCATCTTGCGCTCTTCGGGCCAGCTGAAGAACGCCTGGCTCAACGCATGCAAGCGGTCGATCAGTTCCTGCGGAACGCCATGGTGGCGGATATAGAAAAAGCCATGCTCGCGGCAGGCACTGCCAATCGCGTGCGCCACTGCAGCCCGCGCAGCATCATCGGCAACAGGATTGACCAGCGCCGCAATATCGATCACCGGCAGGCCGGCCACGGGGGAGGAAACGGTCTCGGTCGTCATGGAAATGTGGTTGCAGGCAATGCAGGGCTCAGGCTTTGTCGAACGGCGAGCGGATGTCCGCCAGGAACTTCTGCGTGCGCGGGTGCTGTGGCCTCAAAAAGAAATCCTCGGGCCTGGCACGCTCCAGCACGGCGCCCTGGTCCATGAAGATGACCTGATCGGCCACCTCTCGGGCAAAGCCCATCTCGTGCGTCACGCAGACCATGGTCATGCCGTCCTTGGCCAGATCGCGCATCACCAGCAGCACCTCGCCCACCATTTCGGGATCGAGCGCGCTGGTGGGCTCATCGAACAGCATGATCGGCGGCTTGAGCGTGAGCGCACGCGCAATCGCCACCCGCTGCTGCTGGCCGCCCGAGAGCTGATTGGGAATTGCTTCGGCCTTGTGGGCCAACCCCACGCGGTGCAGCAGTTCCATCGCACGCTCCTTGGCCTCCGCAGTGGTCATCTTCTTGAGCTGCACCGCAGCCAGCGTGCAATTCTCCAGCACCGTCAGGTGCGGAAACAGGTTGAACTGCTGGAACACGAAACCGATGCCCGCGCGCAGCTGGTTCACATCCAGCCTGGGTTCGTGCACATCCTGTCCGTCCAGCAAGATGGTGCCGGACTGGATTTCCTCCAGCCGGTTGATGGTGCGGATCAATGTGGATTTGCCCGAGCCCGAAGGCCCGCACACCACCACCACCTCTCCGGTGGGAATCGTCTCGTTGATATCGACCAGTGCGTGGTAATCGCCATACCACTTGTTCACGTTCTTCAGCTCAATCATGCGGCTACCTTCTCTACACGGCGGCTGCCCAAGCCTTTGCGCTCCAGCCGCTTCTCAATCCAAAATGCAAAACGCGACAGCCCGAAGCACAGCACGAAATAGGTCAGGCCCAGAATGCCGAATACCTGTGCCGGCTTGGTAAACACCAGGCTGTTGATCTGTGTGGCGATGAAAGTCACCTCTGCCAGCCCGATGATGTAGCCCAGCGAGGTTTCCTTGATCGTCGAGATGAACTGGTTGACCAGCGAAGGCAAGGAGTTGCGCATCGCCTGCGGCAGGATCACCGTCCGCATGGCCTTGAAGTAGGACAGCCCGAGCGAACGCGCGCATTCCATCTGCCCTTTGGGCAGGCCCTGGATACCGGCGCGCACGATCTCGGCCAGGTAGGCCGCATCAAAAATCACCAGCGCAATCAGCATGGTCCAGAACTGGTCGGTCTTGTGACCAGTCACGCTGGGCAGAAAGAAATACGCCCAGAACACCACCATCAGCAGCGGCGTTCCGCGCACCACATACACCAGTGCCGTGACCGGCCAGCGCACGATGCGCCAGGGCGAAATGCGTGCCATGCCCAGCAGCAGCCCCAGTGGCAGCGACAGCAGCAGGCCCATGACAGCCAGAATCAATGTCAGCGCCAGGCCACCCAGCGGTCCGTTGGGGTACTGCCCCACCAGAAAATACAGCCAATAAGTTTGGATGAGTTCCAGCATCTGCGTTCCTTACATCGTGCGCACCGGATAACGGTGCTGGAACCAGATGGCGGCAAAAGTGATCACCAGCGAGACGGCCAGATAGGCCACGCTCGCAAATGCAAAGGCTTCAAAGCTGCGGAAGGACTGGCTCTCCACCTGCCCGGCCTGGTACATCATCTCAGCCGCACCGATCACGGTGGCGATCGATGTGCCCTTCCACATGTTCAGGGTCTGCGAGATCAGGGGCGGCACGGTAAAACGCAATGCCTGCGGCAGTATGACCAGGCGCATCGTGCGCATGTAGGTCAGACCCAGCGCGCGCGATGCCTCCATCTGCACGGCAGGCACGGCGCGGATACCGCTGCGGATGTCCTCTGCCATATAGGCTGCGGTGTACACCCCCAAGGCCACCACGGCGCAGATCGATTCGACCGGCCCGGCGTAGAGCGCTTCCTTCCATGCTGCAGGCAAGAGCTCGGGCACGCCAAAGTACCAGAACAGCATATGCGCCAGCAGCGGAATGCTGCGGATTACCTCGACATAGGTGGCGCCAATCCAGCGCAGTGCCTTGAACGGCGACAGACGGCACAGAGCGATCACCAGACCAAGCGGCAGCGCAATCCAGAAGGCATAGAACAAGTACTGCAGCGACATCTTGAAGCCGGCCACCAACATATCGTGGTACTGGCCCGACAAGAGCATCTGCACATCAAAAGTCGTCATCTCAGATATCCAAAAACATGACAAGGCGCTGGGAGCAGCGCCTTGTCATTCACAGCGCTGGTCCGCGTTCAGTCGATCTTGTCGGTCTCGAACTTGAAGCTGCGTTTGGGCAGCTTCAGTGCGCTTTGCTGACCGAACCAATGTTCGTACATGGATTCGGCCTTGCCACCGGCTTCCAGCTCGCGCAGGGTGTCGTCCACGACCTTCTTGAGGCCGGCTTCGCCCTTCTTGATGCCCAGTGCCAGTGGCTCGGAGCTGATGCTGGTCGGCAGCATCACATAGTCCTTGCGCTGGTCACCCATCTGCACCAGCGCCCGTGCGAGACTTTGGTCCTCATTGACGAAGGCGGCTACCTTGCCCTGCTGCATCGCCACCAGTGCCTGGGGCGAAGTGTCGAAGGACACCACGGTCACGGTCGGCACGGCGTTCCTGATGTTCACTTCCATCGAGCTGCCCTTGGCCGTCGATACGCGCTTGCCAGCCAGATCGGCCACGTCCTTGATGCCGCTGCCCGCCTTGACCAGCACCTTCTGGCCCGCCACGAATGTGGTCAGCGAGAAGTCGATCTGTGCCTCACGCTCCTTGTTGTGCGTGAGGGACGCGGCCAGCAGGTCGATGTGGCCTTGCTGCAGCTCGGGGATGCGTGCTGCCAGCGTGATCTGCTTGAACACCGGCTTGACTCCTAGCTTGGCCGCCACGGCCTTGCCCAGGTCGACGTCATAGCCCGCCAGCTCGCGGGTCTTGGGGTCGATGAAGCTCAGAGGCTCGTCCGTACCGAGCACACCCACCACGAGCTCGCCCTTCTTCTGGATATCGGCCACCTGATCGGCATGCGCCATGCCACTGGCCGCTACCAGGCTGGCAACGGCTGCAATCCATACACGTCTTTTCATACCAAACTTCTCCTTGTTGTGTTCCGTTGTTTCACTCATTCTGCAATCTTGTCGCTGTCCCATTTGAAGCTGCGCGCTGGCAGCTTCAGCTTGCTTTGCTGGCCAAACCATTTTTCGTACAGGGCATTGGCAGCGCCGCTGGCCTCCATCTCACGCAGGAGGTCATCCACCATTTTCTTGAAACCGGCTTCGCCCTTCTTGATACCCAGCGCCAGGGGCTCGGTGCTCAGATTCATCGGCAGCACCCGGTAGTCCTTGCTGCGCTCGCCCAACTCGTAGTTGGCCTGCACCAGGCTGATTTCGTCGTTGACAAAGCCTACGGCCTTGCCCTGCTGCAGGGCTACAAAGGCCTGGGGCGAGGTATCAAAGGTCACGATCACTGCAGTGGGCACCACCTTGCGGATATTGACCTCCATCGTGCTGCCCTTGGCAGTCACCACACGTTTGCCTGCCAGGTCCGGCACGTCATTGATGCCACTGGTTTTCTTGACCATGACTTTCTGGCCGGTGACATAGGTGGTCAGCGAGAAATCCACCAGCGCCTCGCGCTCCTTGTTGTGGGTCAGGGCTGCGGCAAGGATGTCGACATGGCCTTGCTGCAGCTCGGGAATGCGAGCTGCCAGATTGAGCTGCTTGATGACGGGTTTGACACCCAGCTTCTGTGCGACGGCCTTGCCAATGTCCACCTCATAGCCCACCATTTCGCGGGTCTGGGGGTCGATGAAGCTGAAAGGCTCGCTGGAGCCGTAGACGCCGATGATCAACTCGCCCTTTTTCTGGATGTCGGCCAACTGGTCTGCGTTCGCCGCGCCAGCAGCCATCCATGCCAGACCGGCCACCGCTGCCATCCACACACGCCTTTTCATAGTGCTCCTTGTCATATATACGGCTCTGAATGTTCGGCCGACGCAGGGAATGGACCTTGCGTATCGGTTTCAGGCCAAAGAACACTGTAGCAGTGGCCCGGAAGGACGGGCGCTCTCGCAAACCCGATGATGCTGCAAACGCACATATGGGATCCACTTGCAGGAATGCGCGCTCCCAGAACGCGCCCTACCTGGGAGGCGGCTATCGGCTTCTTGTAAATAGCGTCCTGTAAAGTCAGTCAGCACCTGTTTCACCCTTGCAACCACATCGTCAAAGGCAAAGCGCTCTTGCGAGCGCTTTGTCACTTTCCAGGCAATCGCAGCGTGGTCACTCTGTCACTTGATCGCTGTCAAATTTGAAGTTGCGCTTGGGCATCTTCAGGGGGCTCTGCTGCCCATACCATTGCTCGTACAGGGCTTCGGCTTTGCCGCTCGCTTCCAGTTCGCGCAGCGTGCTGTCCACCACCTGTTTCAATCCACTCTCGCCCTTCCTGATGCCCAGTGCCAGAGGCTCTATGCTCAGGTTGGAAGGCAGAATCTTGTAATCCTTGCCCTTATCGCCCAGTTGCACCAGGGCGCGCACCACGCTCTTGTCATCGTTGACAAAGGCTGCGCCCTTGCCCTGCTGCAAGGCCTGGAAGGCCTGCGGTGCGGTGTCGAAGGTGATGACGGTTGCGGTGGGCACGGCCTTCTTGGTGTTGGGCTCCTGCGTGCCACCCTTGACCGTGACCACGCGCTTGCCCGCCAGATCCGGCACATCATTGATGCCACTGCTCTTCTTGACCAGCACGGTCTGGCCGGTCACAAAGGTGGTGATGGAGAAATCCAGCTGCGCTTCGCGCTCCTTGGTATGGGTGAGCGATGCGGCCAGCAGATCGACATGGCCTTGCTGCAGCTCCGGAATGCGCGCCGCCACGGTCAGTTGCTTGAACACGGGCTTGACGCCGATCTTCTGCGCGACTGCCTTGCCCAGATCCACGTCGTAGCCCACCAGTTCGCGGGTCTTGGGGTCGATGAAGCTGTTGGGCTCATCCGTGCCAAGTACGCCCACCACGAGCTCACCCTTTTTCTGAATGTCTGCCAGCAGATCTGCCTTTGCCACGCCTGTCAGCAATACCAACGCCGCCGCAGTGGCAGCCCATACACCGGTCTTCATTGCATCGTTCCTTGTTCTGTTCCGCTACCGAGCGAAATCGTGTCATAAATTCTATGGTTATGAAAAGCGATGCAATACTATTTTTAAGTCATATGAAAATTCCAAAAATCAGCCACTGCTGCCTTGGACGGCATGTGACGTCGGCAGGCCTGCTCAGTTGCACAGCGAAAAGCCTGCCAACAGACGCATCAGCGATTCCGGAGCCATCCAGTCCTGCCAGGCCCAAACCAACACGACCGCCGCCAAGCCCGCCAGCAGGGCGACCATCGCCAAACTTTTTATGCGCTTGTGCATGTGAGCCCGCCCTTTCACCGAGGCACAGACGCGAGCCGGTTTGCACGAGCCTCGCCCAGCGCCGCGTCATTGATGGGCCAGTGCAGCAGTGCTGCAAGCACTCCCAAGGCAATGGCAGCCCACCACAGCCACAGGTACGAATGGGTGACATCGTAGACCAACCCGCCCAACCACGCCCCCAGAAAGCCCCCCACCTGGTGACCAAAGAACACAAAACCAAACAAGGTGCTGAGGTAGCGTACGCCAAACACCTGTGCGATCAGGCCGTTGGTAAGTGGCACAGTGCCGAGCCACAGCAGGCCCATGGCCACAGAAAAGATATAGGCAGTGGCAGCGGAAACCGGCGTCAGCACGAACCACAGCATGATCGCCGATCGCACCAGATACAGCACCGCCAGCGCGTATTTGCGGCGCATCCAGCCGCCCGCCCAGCTGCAGGCATAGGTGCCAAACACATTGGCCAGCGCCACCAGCGCCAGGCAGATGCCGGCCTCCCGCGCCCCCAGCCCCTGGTCCAGCAGATAGGCAGGCAGATGCGCGGCAATGAAGGCGAGCTGAAAGCCACAGGCCAGAAAGCCGGCATTGAGCAGCCAGAACCCCTGGTGGCCAAAGGCCTGCTGCAGCGCGCTACGCATGTTCAAGGCAGGTTCTGCAGGTTCGGCAAGCGCCGCCTGAGAATTAGCCGCTGAGGGCTTGCGCTGGCGCAGCAACAGCGCCAGCGGGGCCGCCACTGCCATGACGGCAGCCAGCGCCAGCACTACCAGTTGCCAATTCCACTGCAGCAACAGGCTCTGGGTCAGGGGCACCATCAGAAACTGGCCCAAGCCGCCCAGTGCGCCCGCCACACCCAGCGCCCAAGGCCGTTGCGCCGGAGAAAACAAGCGGCTGAGTGCTCCATAGACCACGGCAAAGCCCGTGCCCGACAGGGCAATGCCCACCAATACCCCATCGCCCCAGGTCAACAGCCAGGTGCTTTGCGATTGCGCCATGAGCACCAGGCCCAAGGCATACAGTGCGGCGCTGGCCAGCATCACCCGTACGGCACCAAAGCGATCGGCCACCATGCCGGTGAAGGGCTGGGCCAGCCCCCACACCAGGTTCTGCAGCGCCACGGCCCAGGCGAAATCCTCACGGCTCCAGCCCCGCTCGAGAATGACAGGCTGCATCAACAGGCCCTGCACATGGCGTACGCCCAATGCGCAGCCCATGATGATGCCGCCGGCCAGCACCAGCTGCCAGCGGCGGCGCCAGACTTCGTCCTGCAAGTGGGATGGGAAATGCTTGGAATGGTTGGTCATGTTGTCCTCAGTGGGCTGCGCCGCTGCATACTGCAGCTGGCAGATCGGTGTTGCCAGGGCTCACAGCCCCTCACGCAGCAGCGAACCAGAAATGCCCTTGCGGCAGGCACCCATCGCTGGAAGGAATGTGAACCTGTCCGCACGGACAAAGGTGACGCCGCAGGCGTTGCAACAGAGTTCGAGCAATCACGGAAAATGAACATCCTGAAATTTGCGCTAGAGTGGTCTTATTACAGGCCATTGCCGGTGCATGTTCAAACGAATACTCGTCGCACTTCACATGAATTTCAGGAATGCCTAACCCACTGTCTACCCAGCCCTCGCTGGATCTGCTGCGCACCCTGGTCGCCGTTGGCCAGCGCATGAGCATCACCTTGGCGGCCCAGGATCTGTATCTGACCCAATCTGCCGTCAGCAAGCAGATCCGCCAGCTGGAACAAGCCCTGGGCGTGGCCTTGCTGGTGCGGGGCCACCGCAGCATTGCATTCACCACAGCGGGCGAGCGGCTGTATCAGAGCGCTGACCAGCATCTGCGGGCGCTGCACGGCACGCTGGCGCAGATTGCCGCACAGGGCCAGCGCCACAGCGTCACCGTCTCTGCCAGCATCGGCATTACCGCGCTGTGGTTGCTGCCACGCCTGGGGCGCTTTCAGCAGCGCTGCCCCGATGTGGATGTGCGCGTGGCTGCAGACAACCGGCTGCATGGCCCGCAGACACCGGATATCGACCTGGCCATCCGCTATTGCGCGGCGCAGGACGCCCCTGCCGGAGCGCAGCGCCTGTTTGGCGAATCACTGGTGCCGGTGGCCCACCCGTCATTGAACGCACCACGGCTGGATACACCTGCACAAGTCGCCAGCCTGGTGCTGCTGGAGTTGGACTTGCCCAACCGCCCCTGGCTGCACTGGCATGGCTGGCTGCAGGCGCAGGGCTGGCCCGCTAGCGGCACGCAGCGCATGTTGCGCTATAACCAGTACGACCAGGTGATTCAGGCAGCCATTGCCGGGCAAGGGGTGGCAATCGGCCGTTATGAGTTGATTGCCCCGATGCTGGAGGATGGGCGCCTTGTGGCGCTCGCCCCCATCGACCCCACGCTCAGCCCTTATGGCTACTGGCTGGTGCCCTTTGCCTCGGCACGCCAGCGCCATGCGGACGACGCCCAGGGCGCGCTGGCACGCTTTGCGCAATGGGTACGCGAGGAGGCTGGTGTCGTCGCCTGAAAAAGATCAGACCAGCAGGTCCAGCGCATTGCGGTAGGCAGGCTGGTGCATCAGGTCGTCCCAGGCCTGGGGCTCGGTGTCGGGCAACAGGGCCAGGCGGCGCGATTCGGAATCAGCGTCGGGCACCCAGCGGCCGTCGTGCAGCGCCGCGTCCATACCAGCCAGCAGTTCGTCCACATGTGCGCCCAGGCCCAGGCTCTGGTTGCACAGCAGCACCATGTCGCAGCCCGCATTCAGGGCCGCCAGGGCTGCGTCGGTGTAGCCGATGAGCTGGCCCCCAATGCGGCGGGCGCCTTCCATGCTGAGGTCGTCGCTGAAGATGGCGCCGTCATAGCGCAGGCGACTGCGCAGCACGTCCTTGAGCCATTTTTCGCTGAAGCCCGCGGGGCGTGTGTCGACCTTGGGGTAGATGACATGCGCTGGCATCACGGCCGTGAGCACGCTGGACAGCCAGGGGTAAGGCGCTGCGTCTTCGGCCAGAATGGCAGAAAGGCTGCGCGTGTCGACAGGAATGTCGACATGCGAATCTGCCTTGACGAAGCCATGGCCGGGAAAATGCTTGCCACAGTTGCCCATGCCCGCCTGCAGCAGGCCGTGCATCAGGCTCCGAGCGAGGGCCGCTACCACGCGTGGATCGCGGTGGAAGCTGCGGTCGCCGATGACGGAGCTTTCGCCATAGTCAAGATCGAGCACCGGCGTGAAGCTGAAGTCCACGCCACAGGCGCGCAGCTCCGCGCCCAGCACATAGCCCGCCGCAGTGGCTGCGTTCATGGCGCGCATGGCGCCGCTGCCCTCACGGTGCTTGCTGCCCTTGCCATCGTCCATCCACATCTGGCCAAAGGCGCGCATGGGCGGCAGGTGCGTGAAGCCGTCGGAGCGAAAGCGCTGCACGCGCCCACCTTCGTGATCGACACAGATCAGCAGGTCTGGCTTGACGGCCTTGATATCGGCGCACAGCTGCACCAGTGCGGAGCGGTTTTCCCAGTTGCGGGCAAACAAAATGATGCCGCCCACCAGCGGGTGAACCAGACGCTTGCGGTCCACGTCGGTAAGCTGTTTGCCGGCGATATCGATGATCAGTGGTGCGTGCATGGTCATGGGCAGGGAAATACGTAGATGAATACTATAAAAACAATAGCTATCAGTGCACAGTAGTTGAGCGCCAACAACCTGTTTGGCCTAGATTAACTTGGATTGGCGGTGCTGCTACAGTTTTTCCACCACACAGAAGCTGGCTGCGTAATCGACCTCGTCGGTCACCGTGATGTGCGCCGTGAGCCCTTGCGCAGCAAACCAGGTGGCCAGTTCACCATGCAAGGCAATGGCCGGCTTGCCGCTCGCCAGGTTGACGATTTCGCAGTGGCGCCAGGTCATGGGCATGCGCATGCCCAGCCCCACCGCCTTGCTGAAGGCTTCCTTGGCGGAAAAGCGCGTGGCAAGGTAGCGCACGCCACGGTCTGGCCAGCGCTCGGAACGGCGCCGCCATGTCGCCAACTCGCCCTCTGCCAGCACTTTGTGGGCAAAACGCTCGCCCTGGCGTTCCAGGGTGGCGCGAATGCGGCGGATATCGCAGATGTCGGTACCAATGCCGTAGATCATGATCTTGAAGAAAATCAGCCGCCAGCGCCCATCCAGTGCGCGCAGATAGCTATGATTACAGGAGCACTCCATCCGGCCGCGCCGCAAGGGAGCGCAAATAGGCGCGCACGGCTTCGGCGTAGCCCAGCTCCAGCGCATCGGTCACGAAGGCATGGCCAATAGAGACTTCGAGCACGCCCGGCACATTGGCCACAAACGGTGTGAGGTTGCGCAGACTCAGGTCGTGCCCGGCGTTCACGCCGAGGCCTGCTGCCTGCGCAGCCTGCGCGGCTGCAGCGTATCGCCGAATCTGCGCGCTCTGCTCTGGTGTGCCAAAGGCTGCGGCATAGGGCTCGGTGTACAGCTCCACCCGGTCGGCACCGACGGCCTTGGCCGCAGCCATCTGCTCGGGGATGGGATCCATGAACAGGCTCACGCGTACGCCCAGCGCCTTGCATTCAGCAATCAGAGGCTTGAGGCGCTCGGCATCCTGCGGAAAACTCCAGCCGTGGTCACTGGTGAACTGGTCTTCGCCATCGGGCACAAAGGTGGCCTGGTGCGGGCGGTACTTGCGCACGAACTCCATCAGGTTGTGAAAAGGGTTGCCTTCGATGTTGAACTCGCGGGGCACAGGCCAGGTGGCCACGACCTCGGCCAGTTTTTCCACGTCCTCGGCCCGGATGTGGCGCTCATCCGGGCGGGGGTGCACCGTGATGCCCTGGGCGCCCGCTTCCAGGCACAGACGCGCGGCGCGGGTGACACTGGGAATTCCCAGGTGACGGGTGTTACGGATCAAGGCAACCTTGTTGAGGTTGACCGACAAGGCGGTTTTCACGGGGGTGGTCATAGCGATTGGATGTCCATCATCAACTGGCGGGTACGCAGTACCGGCTGGCCGCAATGGTGTTGCAGCACAGCACGCAATTGTGCTTTTAACTCGCCCGCACACAACACGCAAGCCCTCAACACATGCGGGTATGGATTTGCAGTGTGCAGCGCAGCCTCCAGCTGCAGCCACTGGCTGCCGCAGAGGCTGGCCCGGTCATGCGGGGTGGCGGCGCGCAGCCCTCCCTCTGGCACCAGTACATAATGCGCCTTCTCCTGCACGGGCTGCAGGGAGAGGGTCTGCACCGCCAACGAAGGCAGATGGCCCAGTTCACGCAGCAGCAGCAGCTCGAAGGCGCGCAGCACAGGCTCAAGCACTTCTCCGTGGTCTGTAGCCAACACCCGCACCACCCCGGCATACATGTCGAACAGGTCGGCAAACGGGTCTTCACGTGCCAGAAGGCGCATCAGGAGTTCATTCAGGTACAAGCCGGACAGCAGGCCTTCGGCCACTGGCATGGTATGGCCGCCCACCCATTCCGCGCTTTTGAGCGTGTGAATGTCGGACGCACCGTCACCGCCAATGCCCCACGAGAGCTTGAGCGGCTGCAGCGCCAGCAACACGGGACGAAAGCTGGAGGTCGGCTTTTTCACCCCCTTGGCCACCAGAGCCACACGCCCGCGGTGGCGTGTGAAGCACTCCAGGATCAGACTGGATTCGCTCCAGTCATAGCGATGGAGGATGAAGGCGGGTTCGTCGTTGACGCGTTTGACGGCCATGGGCTTGCGGGCTGCGTGCGGGGTTCAATGCAAAGGCAGACGGCGCGAGCGCCTTCACTGGGTGCTGCTGTTTGGCAGCCTTTCAAAAGTAAGAGCTATCAGTGCACACCCATATTGGGTTTCAAAGTATTTTCTACTTCAAACCCAGTAGGAGCGCGCGCAAACAGATATGGTTTTTACCGGGCAGAAGCCACAGACACACAGCATTGCTTACTCGTAGCCAAAGGATTTGACGCGTGCCTCATCGTCTGCCCAGCCGGATTTGACCTTGACCCAGACTTCGAGAAACACCTTGGCACCCATGAGCTTTTCCAGTTCCTGCCGTGCTTCGGTACTGATGCGCTTGAGCTTTTCACCCTTTTCGCCGATCACCATGGCCTTGTGGCCGTCGCGCTCCACCACAATCGTCGCGGCAATGCGCATGAAGCGGCCGTGCGCCTTGCTCGGTTCTTCGTCGAACTTGTCGATGACCACGGTAGAGGTATAGGGCAGTTCATCGCCGGTAAAGCGGAACAGCTTTTCGCGGACAGTCTCGGCCGCCAGAAACTTTTCGCTGCGGTCGGTCAGCTCATCTGCACCATAGAACCAGGCCTGCTCAGGCAGGTATTTCTCACAGATGCCAAACAGGCGCTCGATATCACCCTTGTTCTTGGCCGACATGGGCACGAACTCGGCAAACGGATGGCGCTCCTGCATGCCCTGCAGCCAGGGCGCGATCTCGTGGCGGCGGTGCACGTTATCGAGCTTGTTGGCAATCAGCAAGGTGGGAATGCCGGGCTTGAACAGGCTCAGCACCTTGGCGTCAGCCAGCGTGAAGCTGCCCGCTTCCACCACGAACAGGATCAGGTCCACATCGCCAATCGCGCCCATGACGGTCTTGTTCAGCGATTTGTTCAGTGCCGTGGAGTGCTTGGTCTGGAATCCAGGCGTGTCGACAAACACAAACTGGGTATTGCCCCGGCTGCGGATGCCCGTGATGCGGTGCCGCGTGGTCTGCGCCTTGCGCGAGGTGATCGATATCTTCTGGCCCACCAGCGCATTCATCAGGGTGGACTTGCCCACATTGGGCTTGCCGACGATGGCGATCAGGCCGCAACGCTGGGGGCCCGTGGGTGCAACTTCTGCAGATTCCGGTTCATCTGCAGCACGCGCCACGGCCGAACCAGGCTTGGCTGCAGCGAGCATGGCATCGAGGTCGGCCATGGTCTGGCCCGATGGCAATTGGGAGGCATCCGCTGCGCCGGTGACTTGCGGTGGTGTTTTCTTGGACGTCATAAAAGCTCAGCGGTGCTGGGTTTGCAATTGTTGCAGCATGATGGCGGCAGCCGCCTGCTCTGCTGCGCGGCGCGACGGGCCCGCGCCCTGGCTCTTGGCCTTGAAGGCCGGCACGGTGCAGTCCACATGGAAAGTCTGCGCATGGGCTGCCCCCGTGGTACCGGTCACCTCATACAGAGGCACCGGCTGCTTGCGCGCCTGCAGCCACTCCTGAAGTGCCGTCTTGGCATCTTTGGAGGCAGCTGGCATGTGCTGCGAAATCTCGACGCGCTCGTACAGATGGTGCACGATTCCTTCGGCCTGGGTATAACCGGCATCCAGATACACTGCGCCGATGATGGCTTCTACGGCATCCGCCAGGATCGAAGGCCGTTCGCGTCCGCCGGATTTGGCCTCCCCTTCTCCGAGACGCAATACCTTGGCCAGCTCCAGCCGCAGGGCGATCTGGTGCAGGGTATCTTGCTTGACGAGGTTGGCGCGGATACGCGAGAGATCGCCTTCGGGCGTGGTCTTGAGCTTTTGGAACAGCATGGTCGATACCGCCAGCCCCAGAACCGAGTCGCCCAGAAATTCCAGACGCTCATTGTGCTCTGCACAAAAACTACGGTGCGTTACCGCTCGCTGCAGCAACGCACCATTCGAGAAAGAGTACTGCAGGCGTTCCTGCAATCGGCTGAGTTCTGATTCCACCTATTTCACACTATCATTAAAACGGAAGACCAAGTACACCGGCCCGTACAGCGGAATGTCGCGCTCATAGCTGTACGACACCACAATCTTGCCTTCCTGATCCTTGGTCACTTCCAGATCCTTGGCATTGACCGAAGTCATGTCATCAATGGCCTGTGCCCGTTCATAAATGGCACGCACCTCCTGAACAGTCGTTCCTTGCCGGGCGGCCTTGATGGCAGCCTTCTTGATGTTCATGTTCTCGATCACGATGGGAACGGCCTTGCTGCCCACAATTGCCAACGCCACAATGATGAAACCCCAGAGCACCAGGCCGATGAAGGACATTCCGCGCTGGCGGCTACGGGTTGTGGGTTGGTTGGCTCGCATAGACGTTCCCTCTCAAAAAGCTGTTCTAGTTAAATGACCCAATTCGCTTGATGTTACCGAAATTCATCCAGACAAAAAAGGCTTTGCCCACAATATTGGCGTCTGGCACAAAGCCCCAGTAACGGGAATCCAACGAATTGTCGCGGTTGTCACCCATCATGAAGTAATGGCCTTCCGGCACCTTGCAGACCACGCCTTCCACCGAGTAGCGGCAGTTTTCCTTGTACTTGAAGTCCGTCACGCCCTGCACGAAATTGGGCACATCGGGATTGATGATGGACCTGTGCGTCTTCTCGCCCAGCTGCTCTTCAATCTGCTTGAAGTAGCGCATTGCATCCTGCTCAAAATAGTCGGGCTGGTTGGTCGTGGGCACGGGCTTGCCATTGATCGTCAGGCGCTTGTTGATGTAGGCGACCTCGTCACCAGGCACTCCCACCACACGCTTGATGTAATCCATGCTGGGCTGCGGTGGGTAGCGGAACACCATCACATCCCCACGCTGGGGAGCATTGCCTTCGGTGATTTTCTTGTTGAGTACCGGCAGGCGCACTCCGTAGGTGAATTTATTGACCAAAATCAAGTCCCCAACCTGCAGGGTGGGAATCATCGAGCCCGATGGAATCTTGAACGGCTCGAACAGGAAAGAGCGCAGAATGAACACCACGGCAATGACCGGGAACAGGCCTGCGGTCCAATCCAGCCACCAGGGCTGCATCAGGAGACGCGTCTTGGCCTCTGCCACATCCGGGCCATCCACTTTCTGAATGCCCTGCGCAGCCAGTTGCGAGCTGCGCTCTGCCGCAGATGCCTCGAGCGCGGCCGCCGCAGCGCGGCGCTTGGGCAGGAAGTAGAAGCGCTCCGCCAGCCAGTAGGCACCCGTCACCACAGTGGCCAGGAACAGCAAAAGTGCAAAATTGCCTTCAATGGCACCCGAATACCAGGCGCCCATATAGCCCACGAAAGCGGCCAGGATCAGTGTCGTCAGGATTGGCATAGTTCTTCTGAATTATTCTTCCACTTGCAAAATCGCGAGGAATGCCTCTTGCGGCACTTCCACCGAGCCGATCTGCTTCATACGTTTCTTACCCGCCTTCTGCTTTTCGAGCAGCTTGCGCTTACGCGTGATGTCGCCGCCATAGCACTTGGCCAGCACGTTCTTGCGCAGCGCCTTGACGGTCTCCCGCGCAATGATGTTGGCGCCGATGGCAGCCTGGATGGCCACGTCGAACTGCTGGCGGCTGATGATTTCACGCATCTTGGCCACCACGGCCCGGCCCCGGTACACCGACTGCGAGCGGTGCACGATGATGGACAGCGCATCGACCTTGTCGCCATTGAGCAGGATATCGACCTTGACCACATCGGAGGCACGGTACTCCTTGAACTCGTAGTCCATGGACGCATACCCGCGCGACACCGACTTGAGCTTGTCGAAGAAGTCGAGCACGATCTCGCCCAGCGGCATCTCGTAGGTCAGCATGACCTGGCGGCCGTGGTACTGCATGTTCATCTGCACGCCGCGCTTCTGGTTGGCCAGGGTCATGACCGGGCCCACGTAATCCTGCGGCATGTACAAATGCACCGTCACGATGGGTTCGCGCACCTCTTCGATGCGGCCGGTTTCGGGCATCTTCGATGGGTTTTCCACATCGATGACCTCGCCATCGCCCTTGACCACCTGGTAGACCACGCTGGGCGCGGTGGTGATCAGGTCCTGGTCGAACTCGCGCTCCAGGCGCTCCTGCACGATTTCCATGTGCAGCAGGCCCAGAAAGCCGCAGCGAAAGCCAAAGCCCAGCGCCTGCGAGACTTCGGGCTCGAACTGCAGCGATGAATCGTTGAGCTGCAGCTTTTCCAGCGCATCACGCAGCTGGTCGTATTCGGACGCTTCGGTCGGGTAGAGCCCCGCAAACACCTGAGGCTTGATTTCCTTGAAGCCCGGCAGCGCCTCGCTGGCAGGGCCCAGATTGTTGGGCAGCTTCTTTTCCAGCGTGATGGTGTCACCCACCTTGGCAGCCTTCAATTCCTTGATGCCGGCGATGATGTAGCCCACCTCCCCCGCCCTGAGTGACTCGCGCGGCTGGTTGGCAGGGGTGAACACGCCGACGTTGTTGGCCTCATAAGCGGCACCGCTGGCCATCATCTTGAAGCGCTCACCCTTTTTCAGTTCCCCATCGACCACGCGCACCAGCATCACCACGCCGACGTAGGTGTCGAACCAGCTGTCGATGATCATCGCACGCAGCGGGGCATCAGGCTTGCCCTTGGGTGGTGGCACCTTGGCCACGACCGCCTCCAGGATCTCGTCGACGCCCATGCCAGTCTTGGCCGAGCAGGGAATGGCATCGCTCGCGTCGATACCGATCACATCCTCGATTTCGGCCTTGGCATTGTCCGGATCGGCCTGGGGCAAGTCCATCTTGTTGAGCACGGCCATCACTTCCACGCCCAGATCGAGCGCGGTGTAGCAGTTGGCCACGGTCTGCGCTTCAACGCCCTGCGAGGCATCCACTACCAGCAGCGCACCTTCGCAGGCAGACAGGGAACGGCTCACTTCGTAGGAAAAGTCCACGTGGCCGGGGGTGTCGATCAGGTTCAGGTTGTAGACCTGGCCATCCTTGGCCTTGTACTGCAGCGCGGCTGTCTGGGCCTTGATGGTGATACCGCGCTCTTTCTCGATGTCCATCGAGTCCAGCACCTGGGCCTCCATCTCGCGTTCGGCCAGGCCCCCGCAGCGCTGGATCAAGCGATCCGCCAAAGTGGATTTGCCATGGTCAATGTGGGCAATGATGGAAAAATTACGAATGTGCTGCATCAACTAACAACAATAGAAAGGCCGGAGAAGCAGATGCTTCCCAACGGCGGGCACGCCAAAGCGGCGGGCAAAGCCAGCCGAAAGCAAGCATTGTAGGCAAAAAGCAAAGCACCCCAAGCCTGCTGGCACGGCAACCGCATTTTCACGATCCGGAAAAGGACCTCGCCCTGCCTAGCCCTGTGGCTCCACACTTCTAGGCCTGATGTTCTCCGGCAATGATCTGCCCAATCGACAACTCATTGCCACTGGGGTCGGCCATACGGAAATCGCGCATGCCATACGGACGGTCTCCAATGGGAACGACAATCCTGGCGCCAGCTTCCACAAGCTCCTGGTAGTAGGCATCTACTGCCGAGACCCGAAAACAGGCGTGCGAAGCACCAGCTGGACTGGCTCCTGCGCGCTGTATCAGTGTGATTTCTACGCAGTCCCGGCACACAGCGGCAATATCTGGTGGGTCGCCCCAGGACCAGGCTACGTCAAATCCAAGCACATCCCGATAGAAGTCCATCGACTGCTGCAGATTTGTGACCGAAAAGATGGGAGAGACCGATTCGAATTTCATAGGTACCGCCTGTCTGGATAGCCACCAGCATCACCGCCTTTGCATCAACGCGCAAGCTTCTCCACCCCGATGCATTTCCAGCGTGCTGATCTTCATGCAGAAACTGCATGGCCGGTACGCTGTTCCTCCACGCGACCGCTCCATGAAAAAAGCCAGCACGGTTTTCGACCTGCTGGCTGCTTTTCTCAGTGGCCTGCGTCCGGGTGATCCCTGTTTACAGCAGCGACTTGGCATTGTCGAGCACAAGATCACAGGCCTTTTCCTTGGCCTTGCCCTTGATGCTGTCGAGACTGAACGACTGGCCATTGGCACCCTTGATCATGCCAGCCAGCCCGCTGGCATAGCCCTCATCCTTGGGCTCTTCCTTCTGGCCCAGGCCTATCTTGCCAAGCAACTGGTTCTTCATCTGCGCAGCCTTGTCGGCATTCAGGTAGTTGTTCTTCATGCAGTAGGTAATGACGCCTGCGGCATTGCTTGCCGTGCCAGAACCTGTCAGACCCAGGGCCGAGAGCGACGATGCGTCGCCACCACCCAGTGCACCGCTCAGCGCAGAGGCCGCCGATGACGAACTGCCGCTGGAGCCCGTGGCACCGCTCAACTGGCCCTTGACCGCATCGCCCAGCCCCGAGGCCTGGGCCGCGAAGCCGACGCTGCCCAGGGCAGCCAGCAAAAAGGCGGAGATTGCAAGTTTCTTCATGGTGTTGATCCTTTCCCTGTACGTTGACGGGCCTGTCCCCGTCCGAGAGGCTTACCGTAGCACGAAGGTGGTCGCTGAAAATGTGGAAGTTTGCAAACCCCACACCAGCGTGTAAGAACCTGTAGACCCCACGCTTCATGGCACATCCATGCATGCAACCCACCAAGCGCCTCTCTATGCTGTCTTGTTTTTGACAGGGTCAAACGGTATCACTCCCGCATCATCCGCCCACAGCAACAAGGAGATACACGATGGCAGACAGGATCGGCTTTATCGGTTTGGGGCGCATGGGCAAGTCCATGGCGGCCAATTTGGTGAAAAAGGGATTTGCGCTGAAGGTCCATGACCTGAACCAGACCGCCGTGAACGATCTGACGGCCATGGGTGCCGAGGCCGCGTCGGTGGCCGATATTGCGCGGGATTGCGCCATTGTCGTCACCATGTTGCCTTCGTCCGTCGAAGTGGAGCTGCTGGCACTGGCAGCCGACGGCATCTTTGCCAATGCAAGGCCGGGCACCATCCTGATGGACATGAGCACCATCGATCCGCTGGCAACCGACAAGCTGGCCAGGCTTGCGGCTGCCAAGGGTTTGTCGATGGTGGACGCTCCCGTGGGACGCCTTGCCGAACATGCGGATCGGGGCGAATCTCTCTTCATGGTAGGCGCAAGCGATGCAGATTTTGCACGGGTCAAACCGCTTCTGGACGCCATGGGCACCACCACACACCATTGCGGCCCGGTAGGTACGGGAGGCCGCACCAAGCTGGTCAACAACTATGTGGCCGTCAGCCTGACGCAGGTGAACGCCGAGGCGCTGGCTCTGTCGCAACGCTTTGGGCTGGACATCACCAAAACCCTGCAGGTGCTGCTGGGCACCTCCGCCACCAATGGGCAGTTGCGCATGAACTTTGCCAACAAGGTGCTGGTGGGTGACACCACGCCCGGATTTACGATTGACCTGGCACACAAGGACATGTCGCTGGTGGTGAATGCCGCGCACACCGCAAAAGTGCCCATGCCGGTGGCCGCTGCAGTGCACGAAAGCTACAGCCTGGCGCGCGCCAGCCAGCACGGCAGCATCGATTTCTCCGGAATGGCCGATGTGGTGTGCGAGCTGGCCCGGATCGACAAGCCGCGGGTTCCCAAAGGCTGGACACCGGGTTGAACCTGCACAGACGGAAACCCCATTAAAAAGGCCTGCTGAGTCACTCTGCAGGCCTTTGCGCTTTCTGGCGGACGCAATGAGCTATCAATTGACAGGATTGCGAACGGAGAGCATTCAGCGCGCGGCCGCGGTCCGCGCGTCCACACGTGCACGCAGCGAAGCCAGCAACTCCTCCGGCAAAAACCGCAAGGCCAGTTGCAGCAGCAGATATGCGATCACGCCGTCATCCAGCCAGCCAAGCACGGGAATGAAGTCCGAGACCAGATCGATGGGGCTGATCACGTACAACGCCGCCAGTACCGTCACCAGCTTGGCGACCTTGGGCGCACGCGGATCCCGCAACACGGCCCAGGCAAGCAGCAATTCTTTGCGAAACATCGTCAGCAGGCGACCGAGCTTCCACATGGCGCAGACTCCTTCAAAATGAAACGGACGAGACTCTAACGTGCGGGCTGGCTGCAGGATGACAAGAGTCTGTGTATATTTTTACAAGCCTTCCAGACCTGCGAACGGCAAGACTTCTTGATGAAACCGGCCTGCAGCGTACACCCTACGGCTGCAATAGCTCCTTATTTAATAGCAAAACCGATCATGACATTACCCATCCAGCCTGACATCGAAGCCACCTGGCGACGTGGGGACAAAGTGCAAGCCATCAAGCAACTGCGCGAAGCGACCGGCCTGGGTCTGGCAGAAGCCAAGGCCATGTTGGAGGATATGCTGGATGGCGAGCAACTCGCAGTGGACAGCGCAACACGCCAGCAACTGGCACCTGCCATCGAAGCAGCGCTGGCCCGGGGCGACAAGCTCGCGGCGATCAAATTGCTCAAGGACGCGACCGGTATCGGTCTGAAGGAAGCCAAGGACCGCGTTGAATCCGGTGATCCGCAGCAGTGGCAGGCTACCGGCCTCGAAACCCATACTGCCCGCCCCGCCAGCGACGTGCACTCTGCGCCCGGCGCCGCATGGCAACAGCCGGGCTACGAGCCTGGCCGCACACAAAGCACATCAACAGGCCAGCTTGCGTTGATCGGACTGGTGATGGCAGGGCTGGCCGCCGCTGCTTGCTGGTATTTTGGGCTGCTGTAGCAGATGCAGGCAAGCCGCTGACCCGGTCATGAAGAATTGCCGAAGCGCACCGTGCACCTGCATCCATGCAGTGCAGCATCTTCAAATTATTCATAGATATACATGAAACATGGCGCTGCTGCATGCCAGCATTGACCGCGATGCACTTCGCCTGCGGCGCAAGGCGTACCTCCCAGCCAGTAGCCCGGTCTCGGCATCTTGATGCAATCTTGATAGCATCCTGCGTAGTCTAGACATGCGCTAAATGGCAGTGTTCCTACATTGGAGGCCTCTCCACCAAGGGCTTGCATACCAAGCCTCCATGTATGAAACCTGTCGCCATCCTCCAGCATGAAACCTCGCAAGGCCCCGGCGTATTGCTCGATCATCTGCGGCAGCGCGGTATCTCCTACGAGTTGATCGCCCCCTGCGATGAGGGCAAAACTCCCATGCGTGCGCGTGATTACCGTGGCATCGTCGTGCTGGGTAGCAACCACTGCGCCAATGAGCAACTGCGCTGGATCGAGCAAGAGCGCTGCCTGCTGCAAAACGCGCTGGCCGGTAACGTGCCCGTGCTCGGCCACTGCTTTGGCGCGCAGATGCTGGCCCGTGCCATGGGCGCGCGCGTGTGGCGCAACCCCTGCGCCAATATCGGGTGGAGCCGCGTCTGGATCACGCCGCACGCGCAGGCACGCATGGATTTGCCTGCACAGGCCACCATCTTCAACTGGCACTACGACACCTTTGATATCCCGCAAGGCGCCACCCGCACCATGTACGGCAGCCACTGCCTGAACAAAGGCTTTGTGCATGGCCCGCACTGGGCTTTTCAAGGCCATCTGGAAGTCACAGCCCAGAGCGTGCGTGACTGGTGCAATGAAGGAGCGCCCGAATTGCGCGAAGCGGGTGGCCCAGCCGTGCAGACCAGGGCGCAGATACTGGCGCAGTTACCCACGCATATCACCCAATTGCACCAGATCGCAGAGCATACCTACAGTGCCTGGACTGCACAGTTGCAGCGCCCCCGCCTGTTTTTCATGCCCATGTGGGGAGCGGCGCGTCTGGCGCTGGCATGAGCATGAAAGGCTACTGCGCCTGGCCCCCCTTCGACGCTGCCGCACCGCCCCTCTGGCCAACATCACACAAAGCAAAAGCCGGTGCATCGCTGCACCGGCTTTACAGATGGGTGGGCCGAAAAAGGCTTACACCTTCAGCACGGCCACACCACCCATGTACGAACGCAAGACTTCCGGCACGGTGATCGAACCGTCGGCGTTCTGGCAGTTTTCCAGCACAGCCACCAGGGTGCGGCCCACGGCCAGTCCCGATCCATTCAAGGTGTGCACCAGCTCGTTCTTGCCTTGCGCATTCTTGAAGCGGGCCTGCATGCGGCGCGCCTGGAAGGCTTCACAGTTGCTCACCGAGCTGATTTCGCGGTAGGTATTCTGGGCGGGCACCCACACTTCCAGGTCATAGGTCTTGGCAGCACCAAAGCCCATGTCGCCGGTACACAGGCTCATCACCCGGTAAGGCAGGCCGAGCTTTTGCAGCACCTGTTCGGCGTGGGTGGTCATCTCTTCCAGGGCTTCATAGCTCTTGTCGGGATGGACGATCTGCACCATCTCCACCTTGTCGAACTGGTGCTGGCGAATCAGGCCGCGCGTGTCGCGGCCAGCCGATCCGGCTTCCGAGCGGAAGCACGGGCTGTGCGCGGTCAGCTTGATGGGCAACTGGTCTTCGGCCAGCACTTCATCACGCACCAGGTTGGTGAGCGGCACCTCGGAGGTGGGGATCAGGTACAGCGCCGAGGTATCTGGCACCGGCTCTGCATCCTGGCCGCCTTTCTTGGCAGCAAACAGGTCTTGCTCGAACTTGGGTAACTGGCCGGTACCCTTGAGCGAGTCGCTATTGACGATGTAGGGCACATAGCACTCGGTATAGCCATGGTCGCCGGTCTGCGTATCGAGCATGAACTGCGCCAGCGCGCGGTGCAGGCGAGCGATCTGGCCCTTCATCACCGTAAAGCGCGAACCGGCCAGCTTGACGCCGGATTCAAAATCCAGCCCCAGCGGCGTGCCCAGGTCCACATGGTCCTTGATCTCGAAATCAAAGGTCTTGGGCGTACCCCAGCGGCGCACTTCCACATTGCCCTCCTCGTCGGCGCCTACAGGCACCGATTCGTGCGGCAGATTGGGCACGGCCACCAGCATGGCCTGCAACTCGGCCTGAATCTGGTCAAGGCGCGCAGCCGATTGCTCCAGCTCGGTCTTCATGGCGGCCACTTCGGCCTTGGCGGCTTCGGCAGCGTCCTTCTCGCCCTTGCCCATCAGCATGCCGATCTGCTTGGACAGCTGGTTGCGCTTGCTTTGCAGCTCTTCGGTACGGGTCTGGATGGTCTTGCGCTCCGCCTCCAGCGTCTTGAAAGCGTCAACGTTCAAAAATGCCTGGGGGTTCTTGCGGGTCTGCAGGCGTGCGACGACCGCGTCCAGGTCTTTGCGAAGTAGCTGAATATCGAGCATGGTGTCCTCTTGGAATTCTTGGCAATTCGCGGTGGAGGACCGGAGGGCGGCCCGTGACCGGGAATTTTTTAGTGTTTTTAGCCGCTATCGCCCTGTCAAAGAGCGCTAGCAGCTACGAATTTGATAGTATTTAGTGCCCCGTCTCCGGGGATCGGGCGGAGATTTCGAGCCCACCCACATCGATTTTCAAGCCCTTGGGAAGCGGAAACTTGACGGTCTCCTGGATACCATCCATCTTGCGCACGCTGACGGCGCCCAGTTCCTTGATCCGGTCGATCACCTGCCCCACCAGCACTTCGGGCGCCGAAGCACCGGCAGTGAGGCCCACGCGGGCAACGCCGTCAAACCATTCCGGCTTCAACTCATCGGCGTTATCCACCATGTAGCCGGGTGTTCCGAGCTTGACGGCCAGCTCCCGCAGGCGGTTGCTGTTGGAACTGGTGGGACTGCCCACCACGATCACCAGATCGACCTGCTGGCTCATCACCTTGATGGCATCCTGCCGGTTCTGCGTTGCATAGCAGATGTCCTGCTGCTTGGGCTCGCGGATCTGCGGGAAGCGCGCCTTGACGGCAGCAGTGATCTCGGCAGCGTCGTCCACGCTCAGTGTCGTCTGCGTCACCACGGCCAGCTTTTCGGTCTGCCCGGGGTTGACCCTGGCCACATCCGCCACGTCTTCCACCAGATGAATGCCTTCGGACAGCTGCCCCATCGTGCCTTCGACCTCGGGATGCCCCTTGTGGCCGATCATGATGAACTCATAGCCCTCCTTGGCGAGCTTGGCAACTTCGACATGCACCTTGGTCACCAGCGGGCAGGTCGCGTCAAAGATGCTGAAACCGCGACGCTCGGCTTCCTGCTGCACCGCCTTGCTGACGCCGTGGGCAGAGAAGATCAGGGTGGCGCCCGGTGGCACATCGTCCAGCTCTTCGATGAAGATGGCGCCCTTGGCCTTCAGATCGTTCACCACGTAGGTGTTGTGCACGATCTCATGGCGCACATAGATGGGCGCACCAAATTTTTCGATTGCACGCTCAACGATTTCGATGGCCCGGTCCACCCCCGCGCAGAAGCCGCGCGGCTCGGCCAGAACGATTTCTTGCGGTCGCAGCATGCTCAAAGCACCCCGATCAGCTTGACCTCAAACGTCACCGGCTGGCTCGCCAACGGGTGGTTGAAGTCAAATTGCACGGCGCCATCATCGCGTACCTGCAGAGCCACACCAGCGTATGTGCCGCTGCCATCGGGCGTAGGAAACTGCACCACATCGCCCTGGGTGTACTGCTCCATCGGATCGCCCAGTTCATTGAGCAGCTTGCGAGCCACCCACTGCACCATGTCGGCATTACGCTCTCCGAAGGCAATACCGGCAGGCACATGGAACGTGGTGTGAGCCCCTTCGGGCAGACCCAGCAACAGGTTTTCAACCTCGGGCGAGAGCTCGCCCATACCCAGCGACAAAGTGGCAGGCTTGCCCTCGAAAGTATTGATCACATCGCCCGCCGGGCCGGCCAGGCGGTAGTGCAAGGTCAAAAACGATCCGGGTTGTACCACTGGCGCATCGGCGGGCAGCGGCGTCACGGGGGCCATCGGAGTAGTCATGCAAATCCCTATAAACTGGTTCGTATTGTAGGTTGTAGGGTGAAACCCTGCACCAAAACCAACTCCGCCTGCCCATGAAAGACCTGCCCCCAGACAGCCTGCCACGCGAAAAGCTGCTGGCACGCGGCCCCAGTGCCTTGACGGATGCCGAGTTGCTGGCCATCGTGCTGCGCACCGGCATGGCGGGCAAAGGCGTTCTTCAATGGGCCGATGAACTGCTGGCCCCCTGTACCCCCCAGTCCAGGAACAGTTTTGGCGGCCTGTCGGGGCTGCTGCAAGCCAGCGACGCCGATTTGCGCGAAGTCAAAGGACTGGGCCCTGCCAAGCGGGCCGAGCTGATGGCCGTGCTGGAGCTGGCACGCCGCGCCATGGCCCAACAGTTGCAGCAACGCACCGTGCTGGACGGCGCGGCCACCGTCAAAGCGTTTCTGCAGTTGCATCTGGCCCACAAGCAGCACGAAGTGTTTGCCGTGCTGTTTCTGGATTGCCACCACCAGCTGATTGCGCTGGAAGAACTCTTTCGGGGCACGCTGAGCCAGACCAGCGTCTATCCACGCGAAGTGGTGCTGCGCGCACTGCACCACCACTGTTCAGCCGTGATTTTGGCGCACAATCACCCCAGCGGCCAGGTGACGTCAAGCCTAGCCGACCGGCAGTTGACGCACACCCTGAAGGCCGCGTTGGCGCTGGTGGATGTGAATGTACTGGACCATATCATCGTTGCGCCTGGCGCCGCGCTGTCCATGGCCGAGGAAGGTGAGATGTGAGCAAACAGGAGAAAGCAGCAGCGGCTGCATCTCTCAGGGATTTGAAACAACTGCGCAAGGCCCTGGCCGCATTGGCAGGCGAACAGGCAGCGCAGCGCAAGGCCGAGGAGCAGGCGCGTCAGCTGGCACTTCGCCAAGCCGAGTGCGACCGGGAACTCTTTCGCAGGGCGGTGGGCGCCGTACGCCCCCTGCCACGCCATAACCACGTCATTCAGGACAATGCCCCGCCGGACCCATTGCCGCTGCAGCACTGGGCGGATGAGGAGCGTGTGCTGATCGAGGCCATGAGCGACGAATTCGATGCCAGCACGCTGCTCGATACCGACGAACAGCTGAGCTTTCGCCGCAAAGGCATTGGCCGGGATGTGGTGCACAAGCTGCGCGCAGGACATTGGAGCATCCAGCGCCAGATTGACCTGCATGGTCTGCGAACCGACGAAGCGCGCGAGGCGCTGGGCAGTTTCATCCGTCTGTCGCATCGCCAGGGCTTGCGCTGTGTGCGCGTTGTACACGGCAAGGGCCTGGGATCGCCAGGACGCATGCCGGTGCTCAAGGGTCGCGTCCACAGCTGGCTGGTGCAGAAAAATGAAGTGCTGGCCTTTGTGCAGGCCCGTCCTGCAGAAGGAGGTGCGGGCGCCCTGGTGGTACTGCTGCGGCCCACGCAAACCGGTACGGGTGCAGCAGCAGCGGCCGATGCCTTGTTGCAGATGCACAAGCTGGCGGACGCGTCGCAACAGCTGCCAGCACCCGATCCGGTGGCAGAACAGGTTGCACTCTGGGCCGCTCAATTTCGCAGCCCGAAGAAACTCTAAACCCGGCGGCTCAGGCCTCGGGCCGGGCTTGCGGCAAGGCGGCTGCAAACGGATTCACCCAGCGCTGCTCACCCTCCTGCAATGGCAATGCATCCTGCTCCTGCCCGTAGATGCGGGCGATGCGCTCTTCCAGGCTGGGGTGCGATGCCAGCCAGTTCACGCCACCCAGGTGCCAGGCATCATGCAGCGCATCGCTGTCCTCCACATCCACCAGCAACATGTGCGCAACCAGTGGCGACCGCAGGCCGGAGCCGCCGCGCAAGCCTGGCGAGCTTTGCATGGCGGCCGCTTCGTGCGCATGGTCCTGCAACCACAGCGCCTTGCGCAGCGCGCGGCCCAAGCCATCCGGGTTGCGCGTCCACTGCACCGCATGGGCATCGGCCAGATACTCGCGCTGTCGCGACACGGCTGCTTTCAGCGCCTGACCGGCCAACCAGCCCAGCCAACCCACGGCCATCAGCGGCCAGCCAAAAACAGGCACGCCACGTTCGGACCATTCCTCGCCATAGTTGAACAGCATCTCCAGGCCAAACACATAACCGGCCAGTTCCATGTTGAGCCGCGTGTCCCCTTCGCGCAGGTGCGACAGCTCATGCGCCACCACGCCTTTCAACTCGTCCCGGCTCAGATACTCCAGAGCCCCCATGGACACCACAATGACCGCATCCCTGGCCTCCCAGCTGGCGGCGAAGGCATTGAGGGACATGTCACGCGGAAGCACCATGGCCTGCGGTAACTGGGCACCGGCGGCAATACACAGTTCCTGCATGATATTGGCGTATTGCTGCTCCGCATGCGACAGTGCAGGCCGCACTTCACGCGCGCCCAACTGCCTTGCAAGATGCAGGCCACCCTGCTTGAGGTTATCGCGCTTGATCCAGGCGCCACCCAGAACCATCAGGGTGACCAATCCCACATTGGTTGCCAGAAAGCCGGTGGGGTATGTGACTGCAGCCTGCCCCAGCGTCAGCGGCGTGGTTGCCACCATGAGGAGCGCCGGAATCCAGAACACCAGCGCCAGAGCCAGGTGCACCGATACCACGATACCCAGCACCAATAGCAAAAAGGCCCCGAGGAGGCCTTTGGTGCTGCGCCGTGCATCGGCCTGGAAATCCCAGAACTTCATCACGGTAAAAGTTGAAAGCTTTTCTGGCCATGGCGCACAGCTGATGCGCGCCGACAGCTATCAAAATTGAACACGTATGGCTTCACGTTCCTGTGCATTCTGCGTGGACTGCAGCATGGGCAGCGCGGGAAAGCCCAGGAGAGCCGCAACCACAATTGCCGGAAATGCCTTGGACGCGTTGTTGAACTCCAGCACCTGGTCGTTGTAAGCCTGGCGCGCGTAGCCGATGCGGTTTTCCGTACTGTTGAGTTCTTCGCTGAGAGAGCGCATGGTGGCATCGGCCTTCAGTTCCGGATAGCTCTCGCTCACCACCATCAGGCGGCTCAATGCCCCGCCCAATACGCCCTCGGCGGCCACCATGGCCTGTGCCACCTCGGGTTTGCCGGGCGCCGTGCGCAACGCGGTGGCTGCGGCCTGGGCCTGGCCACGCGCACGGATCACCGCCTCCAGCGTCTGCGATTCGTGTTCAAGATACTTTTTGGCAACTGATACCAGATTGGGAATCAGGTCGTACCGGCGTTTGAGTTGCACATCGATCTGCGCCAGTGCATTGACAGTGCGGTTGCGCAACTCCATCAATCGGTTGTACACCACGATGCCCCACACGATCAGCACTGCAAATACGGCTGCCACCACCATCCAGGTTGTGTTCATGTTCCCTCACCCATCCTCTCTCTATTTTTGGTGGGGCCATTATGGAGCCTTGCTTGAGCGAAGCAAGAACATTCGCACTTGATGTACATCAGGTTTTACCTGCATTTTGTTGCATTTATGCCTTCATCGCCCCCCAAGAACCTATTCAAAAGGCAAACGCTTTGGAACATGCAAACGAGGCGTCAAACACCCCGGTTGCGCATCCAGTCTGCCGTCTGAAAGAAGCTCTGCTGCAGGCGCGTTCGCAGTTTTTGGTCAACACCCACGTCACCCATGGCCTGGTCCATGCATGCCAGCCACTGGTCGCGCTCGGCAATGCCAATGGAAAACGGCATGTGCCGCATCCGCAGGCGCGGATGGCCAAAGCGGCTGATGTAGTGGTCGGGCCCACCCAGCCAGCCGCATAAAAACCAGAACAGCTTGTCACGCGCATCGTCGAGACTGCTGCCATGGGCAGCCCGCAGTTCCCGATAGCCTGGCTCCAGATCCATCAGGTCGTAAAAGCGATCCACCAGGGCGCGTACCCGGGACTCACCACCAATCCATTCAAACGGCGTATCAAACGGGGGCTTTTCTTCAATTTGCATACCACAGTCAATTCAATGTCAGTTTGAGGCGAAATATACCGCCAGCACTTGATGGATGCACGCTGGCCGCTATCAATCCGATACTGCGCAATGTCTATTCGGAGGCTTCGCGCAAGGTGACCACCACCGGTCGGCGCAGCACCTCACGCAGCCCCCACCAGCCAGCCAGCAGGGCCAGCACTGCACCACAGGCTCCTCCTGCCAGAGGTACCCACCAGCGGGGCGTCCAGGCAAAGTCGAACACGTAGCGGGCCAGCGCCCAGCCGATGGCCACGGCCACCACACTGGCCAGGACGCCCGCCAGCAGGCCCACGCCAGCCAGCTCGGCACGCTGCACCTGGCGCAACAATTGCGCGCGAGCCCCCACCGCACGCATGATGGCGAACTCCCGCGCTCGCTCCTCCCGCGTTGCGGTGATTGCCGCAAACAGCACCACCAGACCCGCAGCCAGCGTGAATCCAAAGAGGAACTCCACCGCCCGGATGACCTGGTCCAGCACCCGCTGCAACTGCGCCACCGTGGCACGCAGATCGACGTTGGTGATGTTGGGAAACTCGCGCACCAGCGCATTGTCAAAGCCCGCCACATCGGGCGCCCGGTAGGCGGCCAGATAGGTCACGGCCACATCATCGAGATGACCCACCGGGTACATGACGAAGAAATTGGCCCGCATCGACCCCCAATCCACCTTGCGCAAGCTGGTGATGGTGCTTTCGCGCTGCACGCCTCCCATGTCAAACAGCAGGCGGTCACCCAGCTTGAGGCCCAGGGTCTTGGCAATGCCTTCTTCCACGCTGATGCCCTGGGCGTCGCCCGCCACCCATCGGCCCTGTACCACCTGGTTGTGTTCTTGCAGCTCGGTGCTGTTCGAGATATTGAACTCCCGGTCCACCAGGCGCTTGGCGCGATCCTCGGTATAGTCCTGCGGTCCCACGGCCTTGCCATTGATCTGGATGAGCCGGCCACGAATCATCGGGTACCAATCCACCTTGCTGATGCCAGCCCGCTCCAGCGCGGCCCGAAAGGCGTCGGACTGGTCCGGCATGATGTTGATGACAAAACGGTTCATCGCATCGGGCGGCGTGGTCTGGCGCCAGGTCTGGATCAAGTCGGTGCGCAGCAGCACCAGCAGCACCAGTGCCATCAGGCCCACGGCCAGGCTGCTGATCTGCACCACCGCAAATGCGGGCCGTGCTGCCACCTGGCGTGTCGCCAGCACCAGCCACTGTGGCGCAGTTGCCTCATGCACACCACGGCGCAATACGGCAATTGCCGCAGCGCTCAGCAGCGCAAACACCAGCACGGCGGCGGCAAAACCGCCCACTGCGATACCGCCCAATGCCCAATCACCGCTCACCAGCATCAACAGTGCAGCAAAACCAGCCATCCCCACCAGCAGCACCGAGGCCGACGCTGGCCGCATGGCACCCAGCTCTCGTCGCAGCACCCGCAGCGGCGGCACCCTGGCCAATTGCAGTACCGGTGGCAAGCCGAAGGCCAGCAGCAAGGTCATGCCCATACCCATGCCGATGCCGACCGGCCAGGCGCTGGCTGCAGGCAACTCCACCGCCAACAGCCCAGCCATCAAACCGATGAACAGATAGTGCATGGCAAAGCCCAGTGCGACACCGATCAGGCTGGCTGCCAGCCCAACTGCCAGAAACTCCACCAGGTAGGCTCCGGCAATGTCCCGCTGCGAAAGGCCCAACACCCGCATCAATGCAGCACTGCCCAGATGCGCATTGGCAAAGGTGCGCGCCGCCAATGCCACTGCCACGGCAGACAGCAAGGCGGCGAGCAGGGCCACCAGGTTCAGGAATTTCTGCGCGCGGCTGAGTGTCTGCTCCATCTCCGGCCGGCCGCTTTGCAGCGATTCCACGCGCACGCCATGGCTGTCCGGAGCCGCCACCTGCTGCTCTGCCCACTGCAGGAACTGCGCCGACGCCTCCGGTGCTCCAGCCACGGCATAGCGGTAGACCAGACGGCTAGCCGGCTGCACCAGGCCCGTGGCCTGCAGGTCACTCCAACGCATCATCACGCGCGGCGCAAAGCCCAGAAACCCGGCGCCCCGGTCTGGCTCAATGGTGATGATGCGGCCAATCCTGAATGCCTGGTCCCCCAGCCACAGCGATGCCCCCATGCGCAGGCCCAATGCTTCCAGCAGACTGGCGTCCACCCAGACCTCGCCTTGCGCGGGAATCCCCTCTGCAGCTGCGTCGGCCCCATCGACCGCCTGCGCAACACGCACCCGGCCTCGCAATGGATAACCATCCTGAACGGCCTTGAGCCCTACCAGACGGGTCTCGCCGCCATCCTCATCAGCAGCCCGCCCCATGGTGGGAAAGCTCACCGTCGACACTCCCTGAAGGCCTAGCTGCTCCACCTTCTGGGAGAATGCCGCGGGCGTCGGGTTGTCGCTGACGATGACCACATCCCCTCCCAGCAATTGGCTGGCGTCGCGCTGCAATCCCGCCTGCAACCGATCCGAAAAAAAACTGACCGAAGTCAATGCTGCCACCGCCAATGCAACGGCCACCAGCAGCAGACGCAACTCACCGGCACGCCAGTCACGCACCAGGTTGCGCCATCCGATTCCGAAAATCTTGTGTCCCATGGGTGGAACATAACTGATGCGCGCTATTCCCCTGGCGGTAACGGGCATCCGTAGCAACCGGCCATACCCTTTCTGTATGGCATGGAGAGGCACTTTTCACGGGGAACGGTCATCTCATGCCTGAACACAGGGCCTTTGAGCCGCTGCACAAGCCAGCTACGATACGCAACACGCTTGCCGTCTTGAGTTTCACGCCATGGATACGCTGCTTTCACAACTGACCCAGACTGTCTCTCAGGCACGCCAGCTTGAGGACCTGGCCCGTCCTATGCTGGAAATGCTGCAAAAGCTCACCCAGCTCGAATCTACCTACCTGACCCATATCGACCTGAATGAAGGTATGCAGCACGTGCTGTATGCCCGCAACACGCAACGCTTGTGCATTCCTGAAGGCCTGAGCGTCGCCTGGGAAGACACCCTGTGCAAACGCGCGCTGGACGAGCAATGCCCCTACAGCGCCGATGTCAGTGAGATCTGGGGCGATTCGCAGGCAGCGCGGGCACTGGGGATCCATACCTATGCCAGCACGCCCGTGCGGATGGCCAATGGCACATTGTTCGGCACCCTGTGCGCCGCCAGCGCGCAGGCACTGCCCATCACCCTGGAGGCTCAGGACGTCATGCGCCTGTTTGCCCACCTGATTGCCCAGCAGGTGGAGCGCGAGCAACTCCTGGCCACCGTCCAAAGCCAGAATGCCGCCTTACTGCGCCTGGCCAGTACCGACGCATTGACAGGGCTGCCCAATCGCCGCGCCATGACTGAGCAACTGGCACAGCTGTTGGACCTGGCGGCGCGCCTGCAATGCCATGTGCTGGTGGCAATGATCGACATGGATGGTTTCAAAGTCATCAACGACCGCTATGGTCACGAAGCAGGCGACCATTTTTTGCAGCTCATTGCCCGGCAATTGCAAGGCACAGTGCGCGACTCAGACATCATGGCCCGCCTGGGTGGCGACGAATTTGTGTTTGCAGGCCTCGGCCCAGCCTTGACCGAAGACCCTGCGGAGGCGCTTCATGAAACCCAGGCACGCATTTTTTCAAGCACATTGTCTTCAGGGTTGCAGCTTGGGCCCGAGCTATTGCTGCCCTATGACGGTGCCAGCGTGGGCATCGTCGCTGTAATTCCTGGCCAAAGCACTCTGAACACCGCCCTCCAGCAGGCCGACGCCGAGATGTATCGAATCAAGCTGGCACGCAAGCGCAGACACTGAGAGGAGGCATATGCTGAACTCGACCAATCAGGCACACAAGGAACACGCATGAGAACCACCTTCACTGCCAGACTCGGCCAGCTTCGCGCACCACAATGGAGGGCCCTGTGTCTGGCGGTCGCCTGTGCAGCGCCATCTGTGCACGCCGCGCCCGAAGGTGTCAGCAGCGGCAGTTGCGAAGTCGTGGTTGCGGGCATCATGCGCACCAGCGACTACCTCTACCGTTACGAAGGCGGTTGCAAGGGAGGCGTTGCCGAAGGCCAGGGCACCGCCAGTTGGCAGCTTCGCCACGCGCCTGATGCGCCGCCCACCACCTGGAGGGGCCGGTTCAGCCAGGGCGTGTTTCTGGAGAACAAAAACACCGTTGGCGCCCGCCGCGTGGACAACACCCGTGTATTGCTCGACATGGGCCCCCTGCCCGCGCCCAAAGGTGCACAACCCGGCCGCTTGTGGGTGGAAAGCCGCGTGGACGGCAAGCTGCCTGCACCGGCCTGCCAGCCTCTGGGGCTGCAGGTATCGGCCAACGGCAATCTGGCAGACGATGCGCTCGCCAAGGACTGGCTGGATCGGGCCTATGCACACTGGCAATCCTTGTGTCCGGATGGCGCTGCAGGCAGCATCAAGGGTGGCTTTCTGCGTGTCAGCCTGCAGCGTGGCAGCGACTGGTCGCCGGATTCCAATGGCAATATTCCCGGTGGAGTGGTTCAGGCCACAAAGCAGTTGCGCAAGCAACCTCCAGAATGGACCAGCTATCGCAACGAGGCTTCACAGCAACAGGCGCGCCTGCAGCAGGACCAGCAGGAAACCAAAGACCTGCAGGCCAATCGGGACCGTAT
This sequence comes from Comamonas sp. 4034, assembly GCF_050434545.1. Lineage (NCBI taxonomy): Bacteria > Pseudomonadati > Pseudomonadota > Betaproteobacteria > Burkholderiales > Comamonadaceae > Comamonas > Comamonas sp. 4034. Next base: position 84,542 of record NZ_JBNDIT010000009.1, read on the forward strand.
CCAGACTTTCGCCAGGAAGACCGGCGCAGGCCAGCTGGTGTCGCTGGAAGCCTTGGAAAAGAACCCTTTCCGCTTCGACAAGCAGATCATTCTGGTGGCTGTGCGCATGGCGGCCGCTCGCACTGCCACTGAAGCCGTGGTGCAACCGGCCAGACGCACGCGTGGCGACTGGTCGCGCGTACTGCTGCGCGGGGCCATCTCGGAATGGGATGAGCAAGGTCGTGTGGCTGCGGTACGGGTCAATGGCCGCTCCATCGACAAGGCCACGGAAGACGCCGTGGTGCTGGAACTGGTGGACAGCCAGCGCTGCAATGCGCCCAACTGCGAAGACTTTCTGCTGATGCCCGGCAGGCAATGGCTGCTTGATGAAAAATTCAGTGCGTTCACACTGACCAGCAACGTTCGTCTGGCCTTGAACAGGCCCTGACTATCCCGCCTGCTGCAACCCTTCTGCCAGCGCACTGCCCGAAAGCGCCAGGCTCACCAGCCAACGGCTGTCGGCCTGCCGCACCTTCACCCAACCCGGTCCGGCACTGGCATTCGCGCCCAGGGCCACGTCGCCCATCAGGCTCAACTCCCGCATCAGCACACTGGCACTGGCCCCCAGATGCTTGGCAAGACGCGGCAGCGAGACCTCTGCCCCGGGAGCATCCTGCAACTCGGCCAAGGCCAACAGGATGTGGGCGGCTAGGGGCAAGGCGTCAGGCTGCGTCATGGGCAATCGCGGCGCGCTCCAGAACCACTGGAATCGACTTGGAAGTGGGCGTGCCCGCACGCTCTGCCACCGCCGTCAAGGGCACCAGCGGATTCGTCTCCGGGTAGTAGGCCGCCAGGTTGCCGCGCGGCGTATCGTAGGCCACCAGCCTGAACCCATCGGCCCGGCGCTCCACGCCGTCGTCCCACACGGTGCGGATATTGACCCAGTCGCCGTCACGCATGCCCAGCTCGCGGATGTCTTCTGCATGGATGAACAGAACGCGGCGCTGGCCGAACACGCCACGGTAACGGTCATCCATGCCATAGACCGTGGTGTTGTACTGGTCGTGCGAGCGCGTGCTCTGCAAGGTGAAAACGCGCTGCCCCGGCGAGCGCTCGCGGGCACGCTGCAGCGGGGTATTGCGGGGCAAGGCATGCGCCTGGAAGGCCGCCTTGCCCGAGGCTGTGGCCCATACCCGCTCGCTGGCCGTATTGCGCAGGCGGAAACCTCCGGGCACCGCCACGCGCTGGTTGAAGCCGGCAAAATCCGGAAAAACCTTTTCGATCTCGTCGCGGATCAGGGAGTAATCCTGCGCCAGCGCCAGCCAGTCCACGTGGCTGCGCGCGCCCAGGGTGGCATGTGCCAGGCGGGCGATGATCGCAGGCTCGGAAAGCAGGTGTTCGGACGCTGGCGGGTTGATGCCCTTCGAGATGTGCACCATGCTCATCGAGTCTTCCACCGTCACGCCCTGCGCCTCGCCGTTTTGCAGATCGATTTCGGTGCGCCCTAGGCATGGCAGGATCAGCGCCTCTCTCCCGTGCACCACATGGCTGCGGTTGAGCTTGGTGGTGACATGCACCGTCAGATCGCAGCGCTGCAGCGCCTGCCAGGTGGCAACTGTGTCGGGCGTCGCGGCCGCAAAGTTGCCGCCCAGCGCAAAAAACACCTTGCCTTTGCCATCTCGCATATGGGCAATGGCTTCCACCGCATCGACGCCGTGCGCACGCGGCGGCTCGAACCCGTAGACATCGTGCAGCCGGTTCAGCAGATCGGCAGACGGCTTTTCCCAGATGCCCATGGTTCGGTCGCCCTGCACATTGCTGTGGCCCCGCACGGGACAGGGCCCCGCGCCAGGCCGGCCGATGTGGCCGCGCAACAGCAGCAGGTTGGTGATCATCTGGATGGTGGCCACCGAATGCGCGTGCTGGGTAATGCCCATGCCCCAGCAGGCGATGACGCCAGGCGCCCCAAGGTACACGTCTGCAGCAGCGCGCATCTGCGCTTCGGTCAGGCCCGCCATCGCTTCCAGCTCTGCCCAGCTTGCGCCCTGCACGCTGGCGGTCAGCGCTTCCAGGCCCGTGGTGTGTTCGGCAATGAAGGCATGGTCCAGCACACCATCTCGGCCACTTGCGCGCGCAGCCGCCTCTTGCTCCAGCACATGCTTGACCATGCCGGTGACCGCCGCCAGATCGCCACCGATGCGCAGCTGAAAATAATGCGTGCTGATGGGCGTGGAGCCCAGTGTTGCCATCTCCAGCTTGTCCTGTGGATCGGCAAAACGCTCCAGCCCGCGCTCACGCAGCGGGTTGAAGCTGACGATGCGTGCACCGCGCTTGTGCGCCGCGCGCAACTCGCCCAGCATGCGCGGGTGGTTGGTGCCAGGGTTCTGGCCAAAGATGAAGATGGCGTCCGCTTTCTCAAAATCAGCCAGTTCAACCGTTCCCTTGCCAACCCCGATCTGCTCGCGCATCGCCGTGCCGCTGGGCTCATGGCACATGTTGGAACAATCAGGAAAGTTGTTGGTGCCGTATTGGCGCACGAACAGCTGGTACAGAAACGCCGCCTCGTTGCTGGCCCGGCCCGATGTGTAGAAGATCGCCTGGTTCGGGTCCGGCAGCGCGTTCAGGTGCCGGGCAATAATGGCAAAGGCATCGTCCCAGGCAATCGGCCGGTATTTGTCGCTTGCCGCGTCATACACCATCGGATGCGTGAGGCGGCCCTGGTCTTCGAGCCAGTAATCGCTGTGCGCGGCCAGTTCCTGCACGGTATACCGGTCAAAAAGCCCGGGGCCTGCGCGGCGGGCGGTGGCTTCTGCCGCCACGGCCTTGACGCCGTTCTCGCAGAACTCGAATGTCGATGCATGGTTGCGGTCGGGCCATGCGCAACCCGGGCAGTCAAAACCGTCGGGCTGGTTGGCAGACAGCAGGGTCTTGGCGCCCTTGAGCGCAATGTTCTGGTGCAGCAGCGCATTTTTTACGCTGTTGAGAGCGCCCCACCCCCCTGCGGGGCCCGGGTAGAAGGCAATTTTCTGTTCATGCATGGCAGACATCCCGCCGAACGAGATCGGCAAATGAATGCTCGCATTTCAGCCGCAGGCTTGACCACGGTCAAATTTTTTATTGCAATGCCGACATTCAATATAAAAATGTGAGCTACCAGCGCTTTATGGATAAGCACCTGCGGCCGATTTCCTCAAGAATGTTGCAATGCGCCCGCATGGTGCTGGCACAGCGTGTGCCAGGCTGGCAGTGCCATCAGCGCCAGCGCGGCCTGCAAAGCAGGCATCGCCACCTGGGCCTGCTGGTAGATGAAAGCGACCTCGCTGTGCACCACGGGCTCTACCAGCGGTGCAGCATGCACACCAGGCATGTGGCGCACCGTGGCCAGTACGGCTCCCGGCACAATGCTGGCCAGCCCGCCTTCCAGCACCGCCTGCAGCAGCGCCTGCACAGAATTGGTCTCCAGTACCGGGTGCGGCTGCACACCCACGGTGGCAAATGCGCGCTGCACGATCTGCCGGTTATGCATGTCGGGGGTCAACAGGCACAGCGCCTGCTGGCCTGCCTGCGCCCAGGGCATGGACTCATCCCAGTGCAGGCCAACCTGATCGCCATCCAGCCTGCGCAGCAGGTAATAGTGCTCCTGGTATTGCGGCAGGCACTGGGTACGCGGGCTGCTGATGCGGTCGCTGTAGCCCAGCGCCAGATCCAGGCTCAGCGCTTCCAGCCCTCGCTCGATATCTGGCGAACTCATCGAATGCAGCACCGGCAACACGCCCGGGTGCTGGCTGCGCAGCATGGTGGCAAAGCGCACCAGCATGGGCATTGCAGTGGGTACCGCTGCCATGCGCAGAAGGCCTTGCAAGTGCCCCGCCTGCGCACTCAAAGACTGGCGCAGCAGCTCTTCTTTTTGCAGCATCTCGAGCCCAGTCTGCAACACCTGCTCGCCTTGGGGCGTCAGCCCGGCAAAGACACGGCCACGGCGGACGATCGCCACACCAAACTCCTGCTCCAGCGCACGCAGCGCGTTGGACAGCGCGGGCTGCGTGATGTGGCAGGCCTCGGCCGCCCGCGCAAAATGGCCATGCGCGTTGAGCGCAGCCAGATAGCGCATGGCCGCCAGAAGGTTCATCAGGTATTGCTGCTGACGGTGATGGTGGGGAACTTGCTGGAAAAGTCCTTGGCCTGCTGCGCAATCTTGACGGCAATGCTGCGTGCCACCTGGCGGTAGATGCCGGCTGCCTCGCTGGTAGGCGACGCCACCACAGTCGGCGTTCCGCTGTCAGCCTGCTCGCGGATCTGCAGCGACAGCGGCAGTGCGCCCAGGTAATCGAGCTGGAAGTCTGCCGCCATGTGCTTGCCGCCATCGGCGCCAAAAATATGTTCCACATGGCCGCAATGGCTGCAGACATGCATGGCCATGTTCTCGATCACGCCGAGAATGGGCACGCCCACCTTCTCGAACATCTTGATGCCCTTCTTCGCATCGAGCAAGGCAATGTCCTGCGGCGTGGTGACGATGACGGCGCCCGTCACCGGCACACGCTGGCTCAGGGTCAGCTGGATATCGCCGGTACCGGGTGGCAGATCGATCAGCAGATAGTCCAGATCGTTCCAGTTGGTCTGGCGCAGCATCTGCTCCAGCGCCTGCACAGCCATTGGGCCGCGCCAGATCATGGCCTGGTCCTGGTCCACCAGCAAGCCAATCGACATGACCTGCACGCCGTGGTTCAGCTTGGGCTCCATGGTCTTGCCATCGGTGCTCTCGGGTTTGCCCGATACGCCCAGCATCATTGTCTGGCTGGGGCCGTAAATGTCGGCATCGAGAACGCCCACCCGCGCGCCTTCGGCTGCGAGCGCCAACGCCAGGTTGGCGGTGGTGGTGCTTTTGCCCACGCCACCCTTGCCCGATGCGACTGCGATGATGTTTTTGACCCCGGGCAGCAGCGGCACGCCACGCTGCGCAGCATGCGCCACCACCTTGCTGGAGATCGAGACGGAGACGTTCTCGACACCTTCCACGGACCGGGCAGCGGCAATCAGCAGGGTGCGCAGACCGGCAAACAGGGTTTGCGCGGGATAGCCCAATTCCACATCAAAAGCCACATCGCCGCCGTCAATCTGCACATTGCGCACAGCGCGCGTGACCACCAAATCCTTGCCTGTTTGCGGATCCTGCACACTGGCCAAAGCGGCCAGCAGCGCCTGTTGTGTAACTGCCATCGTAATTTCTATTCCTGAAACAGCAATCAGTATAGCTAAGCAGCGACAATCACAGCCTCGCCCGCCCGTGCGGAAAACCACTGTCTGTGAATGGAAAGAGCTGCGCCCGTGAAACTGAAGATGGCCGAAAACTCCGTATTTGCGATTTTGCTGCGTTCGTCGTGGTGGATCAGTGTGGTGGTGGGGGCCATCATCGTGTTGCTGTGCCTGGCGCTGCTGCCCAAGGACATCCGATTTGTAGGCGCTGCCGGCAGCCTGCCATTCTTCGTGATCGGCGCCATGGCTGCCAAACGGCAGTGGAACGCCCCCAGCAGCGCAGCTACAGAGGCCCTGCTGGCCCAGGCCGCCAGCCTGCCTGCTCGTGACCTGCAGGCCTGGCTCACGCGCGCCTGGCAGGCAGAAGGCTATACCGTCACCACGCGCCAGCAGGCCGATGCCGACATTCAGCTCGCTCGCAATGGTCAGCTGACCCTGGTACAAACCAAACGCAGCAAAGCCGGTGTGCACGGCATCGAGCCCCTGCGCGCCCTGCACGATGCCGCCCAAAAGGCAGATGCCTCCTGCGCATACGTTTTGCTGCAGGGCAATTTGAGTGAAAACGCACGCTTGTTTGCGCGTGATCAAAAAATTACCGTGCTACAGAACAACGATCTTGCGGCACTTTTGCATAAAGCGTCCCAACCCTAGCCATTGCATGCACTTCAAAACGCCTCAACCAGAGGCGTTTTTTTACTCCAGGACCGCAGTTGTAGCAGCCGGCGCACCTAAAAGACAGTGCTTGCCGGCACCGCTCTCGCACTTCGGCTATCGTGGCGCCATGTCGACCGCATTGCACCACAGTCCGCATGACGCCCTCACCGCGATTGTCCTGTCTGGCGGCGGCGCCCGAGCCGCTTATCAGGTGGGAGTGCTCCAGGCCTTGTCGCGCCTGCGGCAAAACGCCGGGGAGGACCATGCGCCCACCCCCTTCCCGATTGCGGTGGGCACATCTGCCGGGGCCATCAATGCCGCAGGCCTCGCCTGCGGCGCCGACCACTTCGACCGGGCCGTGCAGCGCCTCTCGCGCGTATGGCGCAATTTCTCGACCAGCCAAGTCTACCGCGCCGATGCCTTTGGTGTTGCGCGCAGCGGCGCGCGCTGGCTCAGCCTGCTGACCCTGGGGTGGGCGCTGACCCGCTGGCACCACAGCAAGCCGCGCTCGCTGCTGGACAACACGCCGCTGCTGCAATTGCTGCAGGCCGAGCTGCCGCTCGAAAAAATCCCTCACCTGCTGCACAACGGTCAGTTGGCGGCCCTTGCCATCACCGCCTCCAGCTACACCACGGGAGAGCACATCACCTTCTACGAGACCGGCCCGCATGTGCCCGGCTGGTCGCGCCTGCAGCGCCGCGCCATCCAGGACCGCATCACACACCAGCACCTGATGGCATCGTCATCCATTCCATTCATCTTTCCGCCCACCGAGCTGGACGTGCGCGGCCAATACAACTACCTGGGCGACGGCGCCATGCGCCAGACTGCCCCACTGGCGCCTGCGGTACACCTTGGCGCCCAACGCATCGTGGTGGTGGGCGTGGGCCGTTCGCACGAAGTGGTGAACCTGCCGCAAGGCGAGCACCCGCCCTTTCCCAGCCTGGCACAGGTGGCAGGCCATGCCCTGTCCACCATCTTTCTGGATGCCCTTTCACTGGACGTGGAGCGGGCCCAGCGCATCAACCACACCCTCAGCCTGATTCCGCCACTGGAGCAGGCACGCAGCGCATTGCGGCCCGTGGATCTGCTGGTCTTCACGCCTTCGCAGTCGCTGGACGCCATCGCGCTGGCCCACCTGCAAGAGCTTCCTACCCCGGTACGCGCGCTCTTGGGGGCCATGGGCGTCTCCGTACACAACCACAGCATCGGCAGCGCAGCACTGGCCAGCTATTTGCTGTTCGAGCCCGGCTACACACGCGCGCTGATCGCGCTGGGGCGCGCCGACACCATGGCGCGCCAGGAGGAGGTGCGCGCCTTTTTCGACTGGCCCAGCCGGCGCTGAGGAACCACTCACAACCAGGAGGCAGGCAGGCAGACCTGTTACGATAAGCCGTCTCTTGCAGGTCCTGCGGTGCCGTCTGTGAATCCTCTGCGCATAGCGCGCGCCGTTCGTGCGCGTGATTGCGCCGCCAGCCACGTTGCAGCCTTGCAAGCCCACCTATTTTTGCAAGGGGTTGTCATGCAACGTCGCCACTTTCTCCAACTCTCCAGCATCGCTGCATCTGCAGGCAGCTTCGGCTCCGTCTTTGCAGCCATTCCCGCTGCGGCGGCCAACTGGCGCCAGTTCGAAGTCACCACCTTGGTCGACCTGAGTGAAAAAACAGCGCAGTCCAAGGTCTGGATTCCGGTACCCGCCGCCGAACTGCCGGGCTACCAGCGCACCCTGGATGTGTCCTTCAGCGCCCCCGGTGCTACCAAGGCCGAGTTGTTTGCCGTGCCCGGCACCGATGTCCGCATGATTGCCGTGCAGTGGGCAGACGCCAGCAGCGCCCACACGGTAGAAGTCAAGAGCCGCATCGCCGTGCTGGACCGTGCCACCGACCTGGGCGCTGCCGGTACCGCCCGCAAGCTGCCTGCAGCACAACTGCGCCCCTACCTGCAGCCCACATCGTTGGCACCACTGGATGGCATCGTGAAAGAGACAGCCGACAGGATTCAGGCCGAAGCAGGCAAGCCGCAGGATGCCATTGGCAAGGCCCGCGCTATTTATGACTGGATGGTGGCCAACTGCACCCGCGACGGCTCGGTGGCCGGCTGTGGTACCGGTGATGTGCGCTACACCTTGACCAGCGGCAATCTGTCGGGCAAGTGCGCCGACCTCAACGGCCTGTTCACCGCCCTCTCGCGCGCCAGTGGCGTGCCTGCCCGTGATGTGTATGGCGTGCGCGTCGACGACTCGGTGCACGGCTTCAAGAGCCTGGGCAAGAGCGGCGACATCTCCAAGGCCCAGCACTGCCGCGCCGAGTTCTACGCCGATGGCTATGGATGGATTCCTGTCGACCCTGCCGATGTGGCCAAGGTTGCACTGGAAGAACAGCCCGGTGGCCTGCACAAGGATGCTCCCAAGGTACGCGCCGCCCGCGCCATGCTGTTTGGCGGCTGGGAAGGCAACTGGATGGCCTACAACACGGCAGCCGATGTGCGCCTGCCCGGCGCTGGCAAGACCGTGGGTTTCTTCATGTATCCGCAGGGTGAAACGGCCCAGGGGCGCCTGGACAGCCTGGACCCCGCGCATTTCGCCTACCGCATCACCTCCGCCAAACTGGCCTGAGGCCATGGCTCCCGCCCTGCTGCACCGCCGCCGCTGCCTGCAGCAGCTGGGCGGCGCTGCTGCCTGGCTCTCGGCCACACTGGTGGGCCGCAAGGTGCAGGCGGCGCAGGATCTGGACCCGCGTGCAGTGGGCCAATTGACCCCCTGGCCCTCTGGCAAGGCCAGGCCGGAGCTGAAGGCGCTGGCGCTGGACGGCCAGTTGCGCAGCCTGGCCAGCTATGCAGGAGCGCCGCTCATCCTGAACTTCTGGGCCAGCTACTGCGCGCCCTGCCGCCTGGAAATGGCGCAGTTCAACCGTTTGCTGGAACAGTACCGCCCCCAAGGGCTGCGCGTGCTGGCCGTCAACCACGGCGAAATGCCTGCGCGTGTGCTGCAGTTTCTACAAACCGTGCCTTTTCATGGCGAAGTGCTGCTCGACCGCAGCCAGACGCAGTTGCCCGCCTGGGGCGGCATTGCCCTGCCGACCAGCTTCGTGCTCGATGCCCAAGGCCAGATCCGCCTCTGGCACGTGGGTGAAATCGACTGGTTGGGCGCCCATGCCCAGGCACAGCTGGCTGCGGTTTTGCAGGGCTAGTCGCCTTTCTTAACCGCAGGAATCCCCCCCGGCACCACAAACGCCTAAAATCCCTCGGTTCTGGTGCGCCGTCGGGCGCAGGCGGCGCTTGTTCGCCGTTCACATGGCCAGAACCGGTGCCCGGCCTTCGCCGCGTGCCTCTCAGTGATCAGAAAGTTCCGCAACCCTATGTCTCAACGAAAGCTCTTCGTCACCACCGCCCTGCCGTACGCCAACGGCAACTTCCACATCGGCCACATCATGGAATACATCCAGGCCGACACCTGGGTGCGTGCGCAACGAATGCAGGGCAATGCGGTCAACTTTGTCGGGGCCGATGACGCCCATGGCGCTCCCATCATGATTGCCGCTGAAAAGGCGGGCAAGACGCCCCAGCAGTTCGTGGCCGACATCGCCGCCGGCCGCAAGCAGTATCTCGACGGTTTTCACATCGCCTTCGACAACTGGAGCAACACCGACAGCCCCGAAAACCATGAGCTGTCCAAGCAGATCTACCTCGACCTGAAGAAGGCCGGGTTCATCGAGACGCGCACCATCGAACAGTTCTTCGACCCCGAGAAGAACATGTTCCTGCCCGATCGCTTCATCAAGGGCGAGTGCCCGCGCTGCCATGCCAAGGACCAGTATGGCGACAACTGCGAGGTCTGCAGCTCGGTCTATGCGCCCACCGACCTGATCAACCCCTACTCCGCACTCTCGGGCGCCAAGCCCGTGATGAAGAGCTCCGAGCATTTCTTCTTCAAGCTCTCCGACCCGCGCGCCGTTGCGTTCCTGACTGAATGGACGCAGGACGGCCAGCATGTGCAGCCCGAGGTGGCCGCCAAGATCAAGGAATGGTTCGGCGTGCGCACCAACCCGGACGGCACGACCAGCGAAGGCCTGGACGACTGGGACATCAGCCGCGATGCGCCTTACTTCGGCATCGAGATTCCCGATGCACCCGGCAAGTACTTCTATGTGTGGCTGGACGCGCCTGTGGGCTACCTCGCCTCGCTCAAGAATCTTCTGAACCAGCGGGGCGAAGACTACGACGCCTACATGGCTGACCCTGATCTGGAGCAGTACCACTTCATTGGCAAGGACATCATCACCTTCCACACGCTGTTCTGGCCCGCCATGCTCAAGTTCAGCGGCCGCAAGACGCCGACCAGGATCTGCGTGCACGGATTCATGACCGTCAACAATGGCGAAAAGATGAGCAAGAGCCGTGGCACCGGCCTCGATCCACTCAAGTATTTGAGCCTGCAGATGAACCCCGAGTGGCTGCGCTACTACCTGGGCGCCAAGCTCAATGGTCGCAATGAAGACATCGACTTCAACCCCGAAGACTTCATGCTGCGCGTCAACTCCGACCTGATCGGCAAGTACGTGAACATTGCCAGCCGCGCTGCAGGCTTCCTGACCAAGCGCTTCGAAGGCAAGCTGGGCACCGTCAGCGAAGACGGTGCGGCCCTGCTCGCGGCTCTGCGGGAACAAAAAGACGCCATCGTGGCGGCCTACGAAGCCCGGGACACCGCCCGCGCCGCGCGGGAAATCATGCTGCTGTGCGACAAGGTCAACAGCTACGTCGATGCCAACAAGCCCTGGGAGCTGGCCAAGAAGGAAGGCATGGAGGCGCGCCTGCACGATGTGTGCACGACCTGCATCGAGGCCTTCCGCATTCTGACCATCTACCTCAAGCCCATCCTGCCCGGCGTGGCTGCCGAAGTGGCCAACTTCCTCATCGTGCCACCCGAGACCTTTGCCGATGTGACCAAGCCGCTCGGCCAGGACCACCAGATTGGCGAGTACAAGCACCTGATGCAGCGCGTCGATCCCAAGCAGCTCGAAGCACTGTTTGAGGCACCAGCCGGCCAGGCCGCTCCGGTTGCCGAAGCCCCAGCCAAAGCCAAGAAGGCCGAGAAAAAGGCCGAAGCCGTGATCGACCCCAACGCCCCCGGTGGAGAGCCGCTGGCCGAAACCATCGGCATCGACGACTTTGCCAAGATTGACCTGCGCATTGCCAGGATTCTGGAATGCAAGACAGTGGAAGGCTCGACCAAGCTGCTGCAACTGACGCTGGATGTGGGCGAAAAGGACGAAAACGGCCAGCCCAAGACGCGCAACGTGTTCAGCGGCATCAGCAGCATGTACCAGCCCGAACAACTGGTCGGCAAGCTGACGGTGATGGTTGCCAACCTCGCGCCGCGCAAGATGAAGTTCGGCCTGTCCGAAGGCATGGTGCTGGCGGCCAGCCATGCAGATGAAAAGGCCAACCCCGGCATCTATGTGCTGGAGCCCTTCCCTGGCGCCACACCCGGCATGCGCATCCATTGATGACGCAGCACCGTTCACCGGCCAAGCCTCTGCGCCATGCGGCTGCAGAGGCTTTTTCAATGCCGCCTCGCCCCAACGCAGAAAGCCGCTGTCGGAGAGCCTGCGGCGCTGCGCGGTGGACATGCCTGGGGGCTCTTCTTCTGTGCACGGCATTGTCCGGCTGTACGGTAGTGGCGGTGGGAGCCGCTGCAGTAGGCGTGGCAGCGGATGTGGCAATCGGCACGGCCAAGCTGGCAGGCAAGGGCGTAGGCGCCGCCTATGGCGCAATGACCGATGACAAGCCGGACAACAGCGGCATCTCCATCAAATACCGCGAAAGCGACCCCAACCACCCTTACCAGCCCGGCCCTGGTGCGAGCAATTCGCGCCCGCCTGAAGAGGCATTGCCTTAGGCAGAAACTGCCTCCTGCGGAACCGGCCATTCCTCTCCGGCGTACTCGTTGTCCGGCACTACCTCTCCGGTGCACAGCCGGTGGCTCCAGGTCTCGATCTGTACGCGCACCGACGCGGGCAGGTCACCGCGCAATTGCAGGCGCACCAGTGCAGGCTCTTCCAGACCAAAACGCCGACGCCTGCCCAGCGCCAACTCGCCGCGCGCAAAGTCGGCTACAGCACGGAAAATGGCCTCGCCCGAATCGGCCACCGCCGAGGCCACGAACACCTGCGGGTCGCGCGCCACCCAATCGAGCACATTGCCGATCTGCGCCACACCGCGCGCACGGCAGGCTGCCGTTGCGCCGCTGCGACCGCCGTCAATCATGGCAAACAGCACATCAGCACCCGCATCTGCCATGGTGTGGATACACAGCTCGGCCAGTTGCGGCTGGTGCTGGTGGCCGCAGAACTGCGTCAACAGCCGCCCCTGCCAGCCTACGACGCGCAGGCCATGTGCATAGGCTGCACGGCCCTGGAGGCCGGGGCGCACGCGCTCGCCCGAGAAATGCGCGGCCACGCCAGAGCAGCTGTACAGCGCCGCCAGCACGCCCGCCAGAAACGCCGACTGCTCCTGCTGCACCTCGTAGCGCGCAACCTGCGGCGCCTGCAGGCTGCCCTGGGTGATGGCAAAACGCTGGCTTGGCCAGCGTTGCAGCGCGTGTGACACCGGCGAATCACCCTGTCCGCCATGGGCCACGATCAGATCAAACCCTTGCGCGCACAGCTGCTCCACCGCCGCCGTGCGCGCAGCTTCGTCGCGCGGCGCAATCCAGAAAGGCGTGACATCGTGGCCAGCAGCCAGGGCGTGCTGCACACCTTGCAAACCGGCTTCGTTGAAACTGCCTTGCCCCTGCGGGCCGAACAAGGCAACGGCCACGCGGGGGCGGCGAGCCAGAAAGTTCATAACGTCGCTCCCGTCGCCCGGGCCACACTGCCCCAGGCCTGTGATTGATCCTGCACCAGGCGGGCAAACGCCTGTGCGTCCAACGGCGGTTGTACAAAACCCTGAGCGGCCAGGCTCTGGCGCACGGCGGTATCGGACAGCGCCCGCTGCAGCGCTGTCCCCAGGCGCTGCGCCACCGGCTCGGACAGGCCTGCCGGTGCCGACAGCCCCACATAGTTGTCGGCCACCAACTGCGGCAAGCCCAACTCAGCCACCGTGGGCACTTCGCTTGCCTGCGGCACGCGCTGCACCGTCGTTATCGCCAGCAGCCGCACACGGCCCTCGCGGGCGAGCGGCAGGTTCTGCGGCAATGCATCAATGGCCAACGGAATGTGGCCCGCCAGCAGGTCCGAACGCATGGGCCCTGCGCCCCGGTAGGGCACATGCGCCAATTGCAAACCCTGCAGGCGTGCGAGCTCCGCCCCCACCAGATGCCCCACCGATGCCGCCCCGCCACTGCCATAGGGCACGGCCTGCGGCTGGCTGCGCAACCATTGCACCAACTCGGCAAAGCTGTGCACCGGTAGCTCTTGCCGAATCACCAATGCCGTGGGAACCGAGCCGATATAGCCCAGATGCGTGAAGCTGCGCGCGGCATCGTAAGGGGACCGCGCCAGCAGGTGTGGCGAGATCGACAGCGCCGCCGAATTGGACAGCAGCAGCGTATAGCCATCAGGCGCACTGCGCGCCACGGCCTGTGCGCCGAGTGTGGAGCCCGCACCGGGCCGGTTGTCGATGACCACCGGCTGGCCGAGCTGGGCCGACAACAGAGGCGCCAGCAGACGCGCGGCGATGTCGCTGGCGCCGCCGGGCGGAAATGTCACGACCAGCCGGATCGGCTTGCGCGGCCACCCAGTCTCGGCAGCGTGCACGATGCGCAGGACGGGCAGCGCGGCCAGGGCGCCCGTCAGCAAATGGCGGCGTTGCAGCATGAAAGGCAGATCCTCCTACGAAAGCCGTCATGCTACGAAGGCCAGGGCCTCCGCACAAACGCGAATTTCGGCTATCGATCTGCGAAATGCTTCGATCCGTCCAGCGGTGTACACTGATTCAGCCATGTCTCACGCACCGATCCTGCCGCTGTCGCGCCGCAGGCGTTTCATCACCCGGCTGCACCATTGCGGCCCTCCGGCGAAGTTCTGAACCCCTGCGTTTCAGTTCCACTTCTCCGGAGTTCAGATTGCACGTTCCCTTTTCATTCAGGCCGCGCCTCCATGCGGCATTGCGCGGCTATGACCGCACCCGTTTCCTGCAGGACCTGGGCGCCGGTCTCACCGTCGCCGTGGTGGCCCTGCCACTGGCCATGGCCTTTGCCATCGCCTCGGGCCTCAAACCCGAAGCGGGCCTCTTCACCGCCATCATTGCGGGCTTCCTGATTGCGCTGCTTGGCGGCAGCCGGGTGCAGATCGGCGGGCCCGCTGGCGCCTTCATCGTCATCGTCTATGGCATCGTGCAACAGTACGGTGTGGCCAATCTGATCATTGCCACCGCACTGTCTGGCGTGCTGCTGTTCGTGATGGGGTTGCTGCGGCTGGGAACCCTGGTGCGATTCATCCCGGTGGCCGTCATCATCGGCTTCACCAACGGCATTGCGGTGCTGATTGCACTGTCGCAGGTCAAGGATTTCCTCGGTCTTTCCATTCCCAAGATGCCAGGAGATTTCTTCGGCATCCTGGGAGCGCTGGGCAACCATCTGTCCACCATCAACCCGTGGGCGACCGGTGTGGCCGTGGTGTCGCTCGCCGTGGTCGTGGGCTGGCAGCGTTGGCTGCCAGCGGCGGCAGGCAGGAATGCTGTGGTGCAGCGATGGGCCGCACGGCTTGCCCGGGTGCCCGGTTCCATTGTTGCGTTGGTGCTCGCCACGGCCGTGGTGGCTGGCTTTGGATTGCCTGTGGAAACCATCGGCAGCCGTTTTGGCGGCATACCGGCGGCGCTGCCCGCATTCACCCTGCCTGCCTTCAGCTGGGAATCGGCGCGCTTTCTGCTGATGCCCACCATCACGCTGGCCCTGCTGGGTGCCATCGAGTCACTGCTGTGCGCCCGTGTGGCCGACGGCATGATCGGCGACCGGCACGACCCCAACCAGGAGCTGATGGCCCAGGGCATTGCCAATTTCATCACGCCCTTCTTCGGCGGCATGCCCGCCACCGGCACCATTGCGCGAACAGTGACCAATGTGAAAAGCGGCGCCACCAGCCCCGTCTCCGGCATGGTGCATGCGCTGGTTCTGCTGTTGGTAATCCTGGTGGCGGCACCGCTGGCCGCATCCATTCCGTTGGCCACGCTGGCCGCCATCCTGATGTTCGTGGCCTGGAACATGGGCGAATGGCGCGAGTTCGCGCGGCTCAAGACCTATCGCCTGCCTTATCGCATCACGCTGGTGTCGGTCTTCCTGCTGACCGTGGTGTTCGATCTGACGGTTGCCGTGGAGTTCGGCATCTTCGCAGCCTGCATCACCTTCATCTACCGTATCTCCAGCCTCTCGCGTGCCAAGCGTCTGACGGCTGCCGAGCAGCCTTTGCTGGCGGGGCTCGATGAACAAGTTCAGGTCTGGCGGCTCCATGGCGCCATTTTCTTTGGCGCAACCAAGCTGATCGAGTCGCTCGAAGACCAGCTGCCCGCGCGGACCTTGGTGTTGGACCTGAAGAACGTGATCTACGTGGACTCGACCGGCGCCGAGGCGCTGGAGGCGCTCAGCAAGACCTGCGAGGCACGGCAGGTACGGCTCATCGTCTCGGGCCTGGTCGACCAACCGCTCGATATCGCCCGGCGCACCGGCCTGTACGAGCGGTTGCAGGCCGATCTGCAACCCGATGTGGCAAGCGCCACGGCCGCTGCCGCGGCGACCTGAAGCAGCGCACCGGCAAAGGCGTCAGGTTATCCCCACCTGGTCTGCCCCAGTGGGGAGCGAAACTCAGCGATCCTGCAGCACCACCGTGCTGCCGCTGCGCACTACCCTGCCCTGCGCATCAAACACCACGGTGAACAGCATCTTGGTATTGGGCGGATCGATCCAGTTCCAGTCCCACTCGGCCTCGTTCTTGAGCGGATAGCTGGCGCGCTTGGCGGGCTGGCCCAGCAGGCGACGGATTTCCTGCTGGTCCATGCCGGGGCGCACCTTGGCAAAATAGTCTGGCGCCAGCACCTGGCGCAGTGCAGTCATCTTGCCATCCTTGCCGATGGTGATCATGTAGTTCTGCGCGCCCATGGGCTGGCGGGTGTACTCGAGCGTGTGCGAGCCGTCGGCTTCGTCCCAGATCTGGTTGGGCGGCCCGAATTTTTCGCGCACATCCTGTTCGGTCGAGACGAACTCCTCCAGTTCCTTGATGCGCTGTTGGTCACAGCCCACCAAAAACACGGTAGCGGCCACCGCAGCAGCGGCCATTGCAAGCTTGGTGACGAGGGACATGGTCAGGTTCGGTAGAATCGAGGGAAAGAGGTAAATATAAGCCATGTCATTCTTCCGCCGCCCCGACTACCAATCCGAAGTCACCCAGTTCATCAACACGCTCAAAGAGCAAAAGCCTTACCTGGAAGCCGGCCAACGCGAAGGCCGTTCGCTGTTGTGGGACAAGGACCTCGACCGCGAAGAGCAGGCCGATTTCAAGGCCAGCCGCGTGGCCCAGAAGCCCTACGTCTACCAGACCAATCACGACTGATCAGCGCAGGCTGTCGACTGCAGCATTGCATGCCAGACAGCAGCCAGCGCAAGACTGGCAACTGCAATCAGCTCCCGTTTCGATAGCAAACAACATCTCGCATGTCAACTTCCGGCGATCTGGACACTGCTGATTCGGCCACCGCCGCGGCCTCTGCCAGTGCCATGCCCGAGGTGGTGGACCAGGTTGCCCTGGCACGCCTGTACGGTGAGCCGTTGTTTGCGCTGCCCACCGATCTGTACATTCCGCCCGACGCGCTGGAGGTCTTTCTGGAGGCCTTTGAAGGCCCGCTCGACCTGCTGCTGTACCTGATTCGCAAGCAGAATTTCAACATTCTTGACATTCCGATGGTGGGTGTCACGCGCCAGTACCTGAGCTATGTGGACGAAATCCGCAGCCGCAACCTGGAGCTGGCAGCCGAATACCTGTTGATGGCCGCGATGTTGATTGAGATCAAATCGCGCATGTTGCTGCCGCCCAAGAAGCAGGAAGGCAGCGACGAAGCGGAAGACCCCCGTGCCGAGCTGGTGCGGCGCCTGCTGGAATACGAGCAGATGAAACTGGCCGCCCAGGGCCTGGGCGCTGCCCCGCAGTACGGGCGCGATTTCATCAAGGCGCAGGTGTTCATCGAGCAGGCCCTGCAGCCGCGCTTTCCTGATGTACAGATCGACGAGCTGCAGGCGGCGTGGCGTGACATCCTCAAGCGCGCCAAGCTGGTGCAAAGCCACAAGATCACACGCGAAGAGCTGTCGGTGCGCGAATACATGAGCGCCATTCTCAAACGCCTGCAAGGCCGCCGCTTTGTCGAATTTGAAGACATCTTCGAACCAGAAAAGGGCAGTACCGTGCTGGTGGTGACCTTCATCGCACTGCTGGAGCTGGCCAAAGAGACATTGATCGAGATCACGCAAGCGGAGGCCTTTGCGCCCATCTATGTGCGCCTGTCGTACACGCCTGTGTGAGCCGTGTGCGTTTTTTGGGAAAAACACCCTGTAGCGCCCACTACAAAAGCGCTGACCGCTATACTTTTTAAGTACATTACGGAGATATCACCATGCCCCATCTGATCGTTGAGTACAGCAGCAATCTGGAAGGCTTTCCCGAGGCGCATGCGCTCGACGCGCTCAATGCCACCATCATCGCCACCGGCCAGGTGCAGTACGAGCAGGATCTGAAAAGCCGCACCATCCGTACCGAGCACTTCGTCATCGGCAACGACCCGACCGCCCTGCGTGGTTTTGTGCATGCCGAACTGCGCCTGCTGGCAGGTCGCACGCCCGAAGTGAAGCGCGACCTGTCGGAGCGCATCGCCGCCGTGCTGCGCAAGCTCACGCCCCACCCTGAGGGCATGCTGGTGCAATTGAGCGTGGACATTGTCGACATGGACCGTGCCGCCTATTACAAAGGCACGCTGTAAGCAGGCCTCTGCGCACACCTGCCAAGGCCGCACAAGCGGCCTTTTTTGCGACCCGTTACAGAACAGGTGCTCCAGGTACCTCGCCCTTCACCTGCGCCGGTATCCAGCCCCGCAGGCTGTTGATGAACGCCCAGGCCTGTACACGCGGCACATCCGCAAGGCGGATCACGCCCTCCTCCACGCGGCCCGCCTCCAGCGCCACGGCCCGCCCCACCCCCGGCAGCAGGCCGCAGTGCAGCGGCGGCGTGATCCAGCGCCCATCGATCAGTGCAGCGATGTTGCCACGCGTGGTTTCGGTGACCTCGCCCGCCTCGTTCCACAGCACGGTATCAAACACCGCGCTGTCCTGCGGAGCCCAGCGTTCGTAGTGCGCACGGCGGCTGGTCTTGAAGCGCACCCATTCACTGTGCGCCTCAGCCAGAGGAGCACCCGCCCACTGCAGTTGCACCTGCGCGGCGGATGGCGGGCAGGCAAATGCTTCGCAGGTGAAAATGCCCTGCGCGCCCAGCAGCAGGCGCACCCGCCACAGCCCTTGCGGATGCGCTTGCGCCACAGCTTGCAACGCGGTCTGCGCCTCTGCCAGCGTCCAAGGGTAACCAAAATGCGCGGCAGCGCCTGCCATGCGCTGCAGGTGGCGCTCCTGATGGCGCAGTTCGCCCGCTTCCAGCGCCAGGGTCTCAATCAGATCAAATGCCATGCTGGCCCGCTCCAGAAAAGCCCGTTTGTGCCGCCATTCCCGCCATTCGCCCTCGGCAGTGGCGTCTGCCGTGATGGCGCTGCCAATGCCGCATTGCAGCTGCCCGCCACCGAGCACCACCGTGCGAATCGGTACATTGAACGTCGCGCGGATTCCGCCTGCGCCATCGGGGCGTACCACGCCCAGCGCGCCGCAGTACCATCCTCGCGGCCCACTCTCCATATCGGCAATCGCCTGCATCGCCGCCCGCTTGGGTGCGCCGGTGACCGAACCACAGGGAAAGAGCGCCGTGAACACATCGAGCAGGCGCGTTCCCTCTGGCAGGCGCGCCCGCACATCCGATGTCATCTGCCACACCGTGGGCAGGGCCTGCAGCGCAAACAGCTGCGGCACCCGCACAGAGCCCACTTCGGCCAAGCGCCCCAGGTCGTTGCGCAGCAAGTCGACAATCATCACATTCTCGGCCCGCTCCTTGACGGAGCTGCGCAGCGCCTCAGACTGCGCCGCATCCTGCTGCGGCGTCGGGCCGCGCGGGGCCGTGCCCTTCATCGGCCGGGTCAGGATATCGCTCGCACCGCCGGCAGGCCGGTGCCAGTCAAAGAACAATTCGGGCGATACCGACAGCACCTGCTCGCCGCTCATGTCGATATGCAGGGTATAGCCGCCTGGCTGGGCGCGCTGCAAGGCGGCAAACAGCGCGGCGCCATCGCAAACCGCGTCGCTGTGGCCTTGCAGTTGCTGCGTGTAGTTGATCTGGTAGTAGCGCCCGTCCGCAATGGCGCGGTGGATGTCGGCGATGCGCGCGCCAAACGCATCGCGCGCCAGCGGGTTGTGCCAATGCAACGGCGACAGCGGCGGCATAGCTGCCGAACTATGGGGCTCATGCACCGTCTGCACGCTGGCCGCATCGCAAACGGCAAACCAGGCCAGGGGCCCGGACCCAGCCGGAGCTTGGGTGGGCAGGTGGGGGTCGAGGGCAGAGGCTGCCTCGTAGCGCAAGCCGCCAACACACCAGCATCCCGCCAGCGCGGCCTGTTCCACTGCTTGCAATACGGTGCGCAGCGAATCTGCATCGTGCGCACTCAACACCCGCAACGGTGTGCGAAAGGCCGCCTGCAGACGCTCTGCGTCGCCATGCAGGGGCTGACCCATATCGATCTGGGCAAAAAACGAAAGGCTCTGTTCCATGGTGGCGCCAGCATAGCGGCGCAGCCATGTCCCTAGAGCGTGTTCATGGTCTGTGCACAGCGCAGCCCACACGCGCTTGCGTCACAATAGCGCTCCTTCTGTTCTCACCTCCTTCACCCGCGTGTCCACCCACCGTGCCGTTTGCCCCCGATGCCTGCGCCCCCGGAGTGCCTGCATCTGCGCGCTGGCCCCATCGGTACCTACAGATACGCAAGTGCTGATCCTGCAACACCCGTTGGAAGTGCATGAAGCCAAAGGTACGGCGCGCCTGTTGCACCTGAGCCTTCCCGCCAGCCAGTTGGTGGTGGCGGAAACGTTTGACGAGACCGAGTTGCAGCGCTGGCTGCACCAGCCCTGGGACGCCAGCGATGCGCCGCGCCAGGCAGTATTGCTCTATCCGCAGACGCCCGGCGAGCCCGTTGCCAGCTTCTTGCCCGAAGACGCACAAGCGCGGGCCATGCCATTGCGCCTGGTCGTCATCGACGGTACGTGGCGGAAAAGCCGCAAGATGCTGTATGCCAACCCACTGCTGGCACAGCTGCCGCGCCTGACGCTGACCGATACGGGGCCGGCCGCCTACACCATCCGCAAGGCGCAGCGGGAGGGACAGCTGTCCACCATGGAGGCCGCAACACATGCCCTGCAAGCACTGGAGGGCTGGCCTGCGCAGGCGTGGCAGCTCCAGGCACTGCAGCAATCCTTTGCCGGGCTGATTGCGCAACACCAGCGGTTGCGGGCCCCACGCTGACTGGCGCGACCTGCCTCCCACGCGACAAGCACAGCGCGTATGCAAGCAAGCACTCAGAGATACTGCGCCGCATAGCCCCCTGCTTTCCCCTCTGTTTTCGGAGCTTTTGCATGCAGTTTTCCACCCTCTCGCTGGCCACAGCCGCCCTGTGCGCCGCAGGCCTGGCCCAGGCAGCCGCCCCATCTGTATCAGCTATACAACAGGCCAGCCAAGCCAGCCTGCGCGAATGGATCGATGTGTTGGCGCTGCCCAATGATTCCAACGTGCCCGCCGATATCCAGAAAAACGCGGACTGGTTCAAGGCAGCGCTGGAAAAGCGCGGCATGACCGCCAAGCTGCTGCCCAACCAGGGCAAGCCCATGGTGCTGGCCACGCTGCCGCCGGTGCCGGGCGCCACCAAGACCGTGCTTTTCTATGCCCACATGGATGGCCAGGCCGTCACCCCCGCCGAATGGCAGCAGGAGAGCCCCTGGAAGCCCGTGCTCAAGGAGCGCCAGGCCGATGGCGGCTGGAAGGAGATCGCACTCGACCAGCTGTATGGCGCGCAGCCCAACCCCGAGTGGCGCGTATTCGGCAGGTCTTCGTCAGACGACAAGGCCCCCATCATCATGCTGATGGCCGCACTCGATGCCCTGAAGCAGCAGGGCCTGCCTCCCGCCACCAATATCAAGATCCTGCTCGATTCGGAAGAAGAAAAGGGCTCGCCCACACTGGGCCAGGTCATCCAGGAACATCTGGCCGATCTGCAGGCCGATGCCCTGCTGGTGCTCGACGGCCCCATGCACGCCAGCAATCGCCCGACCCTGGTGTTTGGCAATCGCGGCATTGCGCAGGCCACGCTCACGGTCTATGGCCCCAGCCAGGACCTGCACAGCGGCCACTATGGCAACTACGCCGCCAACCCCGCATTCACGATGGCACAGCTGCTCACCTCGATGAAGGCACCTGATGGTCGCGTACTGGTCAAGGGCTACTACGACGGTATCACGCTGGATGCGCAGACCCAGGCGGTAATGAAGGCGGTGCCCGACGACGAAGCCGCCCTGCGCAAGCGCCTGGGCATTGCGCAGGCGGAAAAGGTAGGCGCCAACTACCAGGAGGCCATGCAGTACCCCTCGCTCAATGTGCGCGGCCTGCAGATTGCTGACGTGGGCGCCAAGGCCCGTACCGTGGTGCCGGCACAGGCCGTTGCAGAACTCGACCTGCGCACCGTGCCCGAAACACCTCCCGAGCGCCTGCAGCAGTTGCTCAAGGCCCACATCGAAGCGCAGGGCTTTCAACTGGTGGATGACGAGCCAACCGCAGCGCAGCGCGCGCAATACCCCAAGCTGGCCAGCCTGAAGATGGGTGGCGTGTCCGCATCGTCTACCGCCGTGCGCACCGATCTGGGCGCGCCCATCGGCAACTGGCTGCGCCAGGGCATGCAGCAGGCTTGGGGTGAAACGCCTGTGCAGATCCGCATGATGGGCGGTACCGTACCCACGGGCGCTGCGGTGCAGGCGTTGAAAGTACCCTTCGTGATCGTTCCCATGGTCAACGCCGACAACAACCAGCACAGCAAGAACGAGAACATGCGCCTGGGCAACTATTTCGACGGCATCAAGAGCCTGACCTACATCCTGACCCAACCCTGGCAGTAAGGCCCCCAACGGGCTGACCATCAGCAAAAGAGCCGCAGTATCTGCGGCTCTTTACGCTTCTGGCGTGTGCTTATGGGCTGCGCTGCCGGATCAGCGTTGCGCTGGCACGCCGTTTTGCCACTGCGGCCAGTTTTTCACCACGGTATCGACAAAGGTGCCGCCCACTACCGCCACATTGGCCACAGTCTCGGCAAAACCGCCAGCGGTTTCACCCGGCTTGGGGTCCAGGTGTGCCTGCGTGGTTTCCTTGGGGTTGCCCTGGTCGAAATTGACTGAACCGCGCAGGCTCAGGATGCGGTCGGTGCCATGCGTGCGCTTCAGCACCAGCGCAATTGCCGCTGCCTCCATCTCGGTGGCGACGTAGTCGTCTGCGCCGTACAGCTTGGCGATGTACTGGGCTTCTTTCGACAGGCCCGGCCCATGGAAGAAGGTGTCGCCCGTGATGTGCGTGCCGACATGCACGCTGGGTGCCTTGCGCGCGGCAGCATCCGGGTAGCGCATGCGGTAGCGCTGGGCCGATTCACTGTCCTGCAGCGGCACGGCGCGTGTCATTGCGTATGCTGCCTGCACCAGGGCCGGGTTCAGCGCAAAGCGGCGGTAGTCTTCGTAGCCCTTGCGCGGCACGAAGACGGGGGCACCGGGCTGGCCTTCCTCGGGGGCCCAGCGGTGGCCCAGGTCGTAGTCGACCAGCCAGCTGCCCCAGGTCACATCGCCAATCGTACCGCGCGACGGGGGCGTGCCCGCCACGCCGCTGATGACGTAGTAGGCCTTGTCAAAATTGAACTGCGGATTGAGCACGATCGCCTGCATCGATGCCGACGAGTTGACCTTGCCCATACCCAGCACGCTGCCGCACACGCCATCGGCATTGCAGTACACCGGGTTCAGCGCACCATGAACAGTGATGGGCTTGGCACTGCGAAAGTAGCGCTCGTACCAGTGCTGGAACTCGCCCGCCCGGTCGCCCGTGTTCTGGCCGATCTCGAACATGGCGGCTACAAACACCTTGACCTGCACAGGCTGGACCTGCGGGGCGGCGCTGGTGGCGCTGGCGGCCTGGGAGGGACGGTCTGTGCTGGCGCAACCGGCCAGCAAGGCCGCAGTCACCACCGGGGCCAGAAAAGAGGAGCGAAAGCGCATAGATATCTCCGACGGGCAAATGCGCAGATTGTAGGTGTGCAGCAGCCGTTCAGGCAGGCCCTGGCGCCATCGACTGCCTGAGCGCCTCCACCAGCCATTCCACTTCCTGCACGGCGGCGCGGTGCAGCGGCAGCAAGGCCTGCAGTTCGAACGGAATCGAAAACGTCAGCGGCCGAATCACCATGCCAGCCCCGGCGCAGGCCCGCGCCGTGAGCGGATTGACGACGGCCACGCCCAACCCCTGCTGCACCATGGCGCAGACCGCAATGGCGCTGTGTGCCTCCAGCAGCATCTGGCGCGCCACACCTGCCTCGGCAAATACCCGGTCGATCTGCATGCGGTAGGGATCGCCTTCGGCCAGGCTGACAAAAGGCTGGTCCGCAAAATCCTGCGGCTGCAGCCGTGTCTTGCGGGCCAGCGCGTGCCCTGCTGGCAGCACGGCCACCTCATCGACCGCGGGCAGCGCCACCACGCGCACACCGGGCGGCACCTCGCCCTGCTCGGTCAGGCCCAGGTCGTAGCGCTGCGCGGCCATCCACTCCTGCAGGAGCGGCGCCTCCTGGGTCGCCACGCTGACGGCGACTGGCCCATGCGCAGCCTGCATGCGGGCCAATGCCAGGGGCAGCAGGGCGTGGCTGAGTGCAGGCATGCTGAGCACGCTGATGCGCGCGCCCTGCGGCCTGCCCAGCGCAGCGGCGCGCTCGATCACCCGGTCCAGCCCCTGCCATGAGCGCTGCACCTCGTCCCACAGCGCCAGCGCGCGCGCCGTGGGCCGCAGGCGCCCGTGCACACGCTCGAACAGTGCGTAGCCCAGCAATTGCTCCAGCCGCGCCAGCTCACGACTCACCGTAGGCTGCGATGTGAAGAGCAGGCCTGCAGCACCCGTTACCCCCCCGGCCAGCATGATGGCGCGGAACACCTCGATGTGGCGATGCTGGATACGTGGCGCCTCGGGCGTGGAGTTGGCGGTGTCGATGGAGGGCTCGGCAGTGGAGTCGGCCTGGAAATGGCGAGGCATGATCATGTCAGTGGGATTGAATCCATATCCATTATGAATGACTCATTCAAAAACAAGTATTCGACTGGATGGATCAGTGCAGGCACACTGCAGTTTTCTGGCGCCATAGCAGAGTCCGTTGGTGCTTCAGATTTTCAAGAATTCCGGTTTCCAGCGCTTACCCTGCAATCGCTTAAAGCTCTTATTTTTTATAGCAAACAACATCATGAGCAATCCTTTCGCCCCCGATCTGCTGTGGCAACTGGCCGATGAATTCGGCACGCCGCTGTGGGTGTATGACGCCGCCACCATCCGCCACCGCATTGCCCAGCTCCAGGCGTTTGACACGGTGCGATTTGCGCAAAAGGCCTGCTCCAACATCCACATCCTGCAGTTGATGCGCCAGCAAGGCGTGAAAGTGGATGCCGTCTCGCGCGGCGAGGTGCTGCGCGCCATCGCGGCGGGCTTTCAGCCCGGTTTTGGTGAGCCTGCCGAAATCGTCTTCACCGCCGACGTGATGGACGAAGCCACGCTGGCCACCGTGGTGCAGCACCAGGTGCCTGTCAACGCGGGCTCCATCGACATGCTGCACCAGCTGGGCAAGGCTTCGCCAGGCCACGTGGTGTGGCTGCGCATCAACCCCGGCTTTGGCCATGGGCACAGCAACAAGACCAACACCGGCGGCGAACACAGCAAGCACGGTATCTGGCACACCGACCTGACCATGGCGCTGGCCGTGATTGCCGAGCGCGGCCTCCGGCTTGCGGGCCTGCACATGCACATCGGCTCAGGCGTGGACTACGGCCACCTGCAGGAAGTGTGCGGCGCCATGGTGCAGCTGGTGGAACGCACCAAGGCTGCGGGCCACGACCTGCAAGCCATCTCGGCAGGGGGGGGCCTCTCCATTCCCTACCGCGAAGGCGATGCCACCATCGACACCGATCACTACTTTGGCCTGTGGAATGCCGCTCGCAAGCAGGCCGAGGCCATTGTTGGCCACCACCTGGGGCTGGAGCTGGAGCCCGGCCGCTTTCTGGTGGCCGAAGCAGGGGTGCTGCTGGGCACGGTGCGCGCCACCAAGAATGCGGGCAGCAACCACTTCGTGCTGGTCGACACCGGCTTCAACGAACTGATGCGCCCCAGCATGTATGGCAGCTACCACGGCATGCACATCCAGCGCCGTGGCGTGGGCGTTCTGCCCAACACAGGCAGTGGCGCGCGCGACGCCGTGGTGGCGGGCCCGCTGTGCGAATCGGGCGACGTATTCACCCAAGGCGACGGCGGCGTGGTACTGCCGCGCTCGCTGGGTGATGCACAAGTGGGCGACCTGCTCGTCATCCACGACACCGGCGCGTACGGCGCCTCCATGTCCAGCAACTACAACACCCGCCCGTTGGCGGCCGAAGTGCTGGTTGATGGCGGCAACGCCCGCCTGATCCGCCGCCGCCAGACGGTGGATGAATTGCTGGCCTTGGAGCTGGGCTTATAAGGCAACCTTCCGGGGGCAGGCATGAGCACCATGACCGCTCCCGGTGCCTGCGCACCGGCAAACGGCTAGAGGCCACTCCCAAAAAACTACGCCTATCTGGTTGCGCAGACATGCATTGATGCGTCCGTATTCCGCCGCACAGGCGCATCCAAATGAAGCATTTGTTTACATTCAACAAGTGCACCGCTAGAATTTCCAATTGACAGCACACATGTGCATGTGCCCGAGGAATCCCTGTTTAGTGCCTCCAGCTGGCAGGTGGCAATTGATTGCAATTTATTGAATTTTCGATATCGATTAGCGTATTTAATCGATAACTTCAATAACCGGAGATCGCCTGGCGCGATCAAGTCGATTGGTCATGCGTACTACGTACGGCGGGAACTAGCATGAGTCACTTCTCTATTTTTGGCATTCGCTGCAACCGCATTGCGGTGTACGGTGCGCTGGCTTCGGCGTTAGGCATTGCCTCCGGATCGTCGATTGCGGCCCCTTGTGTCAGCGGTGTTCCGTACACCACGGTGGGCGCCAACGATTGCCAGGTGCCTGCTGGCGTCAGCTCCATCTCGGTCTCTGCCACGGGCGGCGGCGGTGGAGGCGGCGTAGGCAAGGCGGGCGCAGCAGGGGCAATCGTTGTCGGAACCATTTCGGTCACCCCAGGAAGTAACCTGCCGCTGTTTGTTGGAGGCGGAGGCAAGGGATTCAACGCAGGGGCCGGTGGCGGCGGCTCAAGCAATGTGAATGCAGACGCCATCGGCAACCAGGTCATCGCTGGCGGCGGCGGCGGCGGGAGTTCTCAATTTGGCGCAAACCCCACTCCGGGCCTCAGTGGTCCCGGGCCTGGTGCTGCAGGAAATGGCGGACCTGGAGGAAATGGCAACTTTTTGGGTGGCGACGGGGTTGGTGGCGCTGGTGGGATTGGCAACGGGACGGGAGCAGGTGGTGTGAATCCCATCAACAGCCAGGCTGGTGGTGGTGGTGGCGGATTCGGAGGCGGCATCTCATCGGGTGGCGGCGGAGGAAGAGGAGGAGGCAGCGTCTCTGCGGGAGCGAATATCTCCTTTGCAGTCGCATCCAATGGAGGTGCGATTCAGACCAACGGCGGTGATGGTTCCATCACCTTGACGTTCACGCCCGCTCCTGCACCGCAAGCCAGTGTGGCCTGCACGCCTTCGGAGTTGACCGACGCAGCCAACCAGATCAGTACCTGCACCGTGACGCTCAGCCTGGCCTCTTCGCAGGCTATGGATGTCAACCTGAATCTGCCGGCTGCAAACCCGCGCTACAGCACGACCTGCGCATCGCCCATCACCGTGGCGGCCAATGCAACTTCTGCTTCCTGCACCGTCACTGCGACGGCCAACACAACGCCCGGCGATGGAAGTGTCACTGCACAGCTGTCCATTGCCGCGCCTACGCTTGCCGATGCCTACACCGTGTCAGGCTCGCCCGCGCAAGTCGTTGTCAAGGATGATGACTCGCAAGCAGCGGCAGGGGTTACACCGGTGCCGTCGCTGGGCGTATTGGGGCTGATCGCCCTGTCGTCCTTGCTCGCGATATTCGGCATTGCGCGCAGCCGCAGGCGTTCAACCTGAACCAGCGCCGCCCCCATTGAAAGGGTGCCCCCTGTTTTGATACCTGGCGAACACCAGTAAAGCGCCAGCAGCTATCAAAAACAAAGCAAAACAGCACCGCAAAGGTGCTGTTTTTGTTGGAGAGCGCCGGTCTGTGGCTGTCAGGCTGTCAGCGCATGCCGTCGTTGCTTTGTTTGCCGGTCAGGATGGCTGCGAGCAACTGGAACGCCACCACACCCAGGCCCAGGATGCCCAGAAGGACGCCAGGCACACCAGCAAACAGCAGCGCCACAAGCACCAGACTGAGGGCAATATCCCAGCCCCAATGGTATTTACGCTTCATTGCCAGAAATTTCCTTTCCATCAGCAGCAACTCTGCGCATGCTGCACAGAGGCACCGGCCTGCCACAGGCCGATGTGCAGATGATAGGGCCACTGGCAAGGCCGGCAGGCAAAGCCCTTATTTCGACAGCTCCTTGACCAGCTGGTAGAGGAACTCGCGCCCGTCGTACAGGCGCGGAATCGCCACGCGCTCGTCCAAGCCATGGGCGCGCGCGTCGCTCGGCTCGGTGAAGATGCCCGAGACGCCATACATCGGAATGCCTGCATTGCGCATGAAGCGGCTGTCGGTGGCTCCCGTGCTCATCACCGGCACCACGGGCACGCCCGGCCACATTTTCTCGGTCAGGCCCTCCACGGCCTTCATCACATCGGGGCGCATGGGCGAGGCCGGGCTGCGCAGCGGCTGGTTGATGACCTTGAGCTTGACACGATCGTTCTCGGCCAGCTTGCGCAACTGTGCCTCGACTTCTGCCGGATCATCGTGCGGCAGGATGCGGCAGTTGATGGTGGCGCGCGCGGCCTGCGGCAAGGCGTTGGCCGCATGGCCGCCGTTCACCTCGGTGGCTACGCAGGTGGTGCGCATGGTGGCGTTGTAGAGCGGCGATGCCGACAGGCGCTGCACGGCCTCTGCCGAAGGGCTGCCGCCCGCGACGGCCTTCATGTCGTCGGCCTGCTGGCCCTGGGCAAAGCCAGCGCTGCGCGCAAAATAGGTCTTGGTCACCTCCGAGAGCTTGACCGGGAAATGGTAGTTGCCCAGCGCGGTCAGCGAAGCGCTCAAGGCATACACGGGGTTGGTGGCGGTGGGTACCGAGCTGTGGCCGCCCTTGTCGGTGGCTTCAAGCTGGTAGGTGGCGTACATTTTTTCGGCCACCTGGATGCGGTTGAGCACGGGCTTGCCATTTTCCAGCTGGCCGCCAGCGCCTTCGTTGATACCGTATTCGGCATCGATCAATGGGCGCTGGTTGTTGACGAGCCAGAACGCACCATTGCTGGGCACATCGCCCTGCTCTTCATCGGCAGTCAGGGTCAGCACGATGTCGCGGCTCGGGGTAAAGCCTTCGCGCTTGAGCTGGCCCAGGATCGAGACGAAGGCAGCAGCCATGGCCTTGTCGTCCGAAGAGCCACGCGCGGTGAAATAGCCATCGTCTTCCTTGAGCTTGAACGGGTCGCTCTTCCAGTCTTCGCGCTTGGCCTCCACCACATCGATGTGCGCCATCAGGAGGAGCGGCTTGCCCTGGCCGCTGCCCTTGTACTTGACGACCAGATTGCCCTTCTTGGGGAAGGGCTCGAAGATCTGCATGTCCGCTGCGGCAATGCCGTCTTCCGCCAGACGCTTTTGCATGGCCTGCGCCGCTTCGGTGTTGTTGCCCACCGAGTTGGTGGTGTTGATCTCCACCAGTTCCTTGTAGATGGTGTAGAAGCGCTTTTGCTCGGGCGTTTTGGCGCCAACCTGGGCCTGGGCACCAGTGGCAAGCAAGGCGCAGGCAGCAACAGCGAGCGCGCGTTTGGAAAAGGCCATGTTTTTATCTCCTTGGTGTGTCTTTCGGTCATGGGACGCCGTCAATTTGCATACCAAAGCTGCAAATCGACGCCATCACCACTGCATTCTGCGGATGGCGGCCGCCATTGCGTAGCGCGACCCGTCACCTATTTGACTGGTGCCCTACCCGCCACGGCACCCTTGCACAGGCAATGCGCTACGCTGTGCGGCATTGAACAAACCTGGAGATTGGCATGGCTTCGCAAGCAACATTACCGACGGTCGGCCTGATCGGCGTGGGCCTGATGGGCCACGGCATTGCCCGCAATGTGGCGGCCAAAGGCTTTCCGCTGGTGGTGCTGGAGCACCCTGGCAACCAGCCGCTGACCGAACTGTTGCAGTTGGGCGCGACCACCTGCCAGACACCTGCAGAATTGGCGCGCCAGTGCGATGTGATCATTCTGTGCGTGACTGGATCGCCCCAGGTGGAAGCCGTGCTCACGGGAGACAATGGCGTGCTGTCGGCCATCCGGCCTGCAGCCGTGGTGGTGGATTGCTCCACCGCCGTTCCTGCCTCCACGGTGCGCATGGCGCAGGCCGTACATGCTGCAGGTGGCCAGTTCATCGACGCGCCGATGACCAAGACCTCCAAGGCCGCGCATGACGGCACCCTGAACCTGCTGGTGGGCGGAGACGCTGCCGTGCTGGCCAAGGTGCAGCCAGTGCTCGCAACCTTCACCGAAAAAATCACCCATGTGGGCGCATTGGGCGATGGCCATCGCATGAAGCTGCTGCACAACTTTGTCTCGGTCGGCCAGATGACCTTGCTGGCCGAAGCCACCGCCTGCGCCCGCAAGGAAGGCATGGACATGCAGGCCTTCTGCGATGTGCTTGCAGGCGGCGGCGGTGCGGGTGTGGCGCTCGAGCGCCTCAAGTCCTTCATCCTCGCAGACGACCCCTCGGGCATTGCCTTCTCCATCTCCAACGCCGCCAAGGACCTGAGCTACTACGCCACGATGGCGCACGACGCCCGGGCCGCCAGCAAGGTGGCCGACGCCGCGTCTGCCACCCTCAAAGGCCAGGTGGAAGCCCAGCACGGCGACGCCATGCTGCCAGAGCTGATCGGCTTTCTGGCCCGGCAATGATATTGATGGATTAGCGAAGAACTGGCCGCCAGCGCAGGCTACAAGCGCGCAGCAACTCCTGTTTGCATAGCAAAACGCCCACCATTTGCATGGTGGGCGTTTTTTGTTGAAGCCGGGCATGGGCCCGGCGGTGCAGCTTACTCGCCGAAGGAGCCATTGCCCTGGGGCAGCTTGCCAGCGATCAAGGCCTGGTGGGCCTGGGCCTGCACTTCGGCGCGGCTCAGGGCCGAGGTCTGGCGCTCACCGCTGTAGGTATTGGTGCGGTCGCCCACCAGAGGCATGGAGCCGTCGCGCTGCGCGGCAACCAGTTCTGCCTGCACCTGGGCGCGGCTCAGCGTGCTGGCCACGGCTTTGGGTGCAATGGCCTGATCGCCTTCGAATGGGTTGGCCTGTGCCACGCCAGCGCCCATCACCAGGGCAGCAGCCATTGCGGCCATCGAAAAGTTACGTGCGTTCTTCATCTTGATTCCTTTGAGAGGTTCCGGCGGGCCCCTGCGGCAGGCCGGTTCGCTCAACGGGGCGGTGGTATCACCGTGTATGTTTCTCGTTGATCGATGTATTCAGTGTATGCACGAGACCATTTCGGATAAATATGCCAAATCAGAATTTATTGTTCCATTTTTCATTCCAATAATGCGCATGCAGCCTACGCACTGACACAGGCCATGGCGAGACTGCCTCCAGCCTTGGAAGTTTGCATGAAAAAAGCCGTAAGCGACCATTCCGTGTGCGCCAGCAGCTCTTCTTTTGATAGTAAAAAAGCTATTCAGCGCGCGGCTCACGCCCCATCAGTGCCTGCACCACATCGCGCACCGGCATGCTGCCGTCCAGCAACGCCACGGTGGTTTCGGTGATGGGCATTTCCACGCCCAGCTTCTGCGCGCGCTGCAGCACGGTGCGCGCGCTGTACACGCCTTCAGCCACATGGCCGAGCGACTGCACTGCATCGTGCAGGCTTTTGCCCTGTGCGAGCAGCAAGCCTATCTTGCGGTTGCGCGACAGATCGCCTGTCGCCGTCAGCACCAGATCCCCCAGCCCCGACAGGCCCATGAAGGTGTCTTGTTGTGCGCCCAGAGCCACGCCCAGGCGTGTCATTTCAGCCAGGCCGCGTGTCACCAGCGCCGCGCGCGCATTGAGGCCCAGGTTCAGCCCGTCGCACAGGCCGGTGGCAATGGCCAGCACGTTCTTCACAGCGCCCCCCACTTCCACACCTGTGATGTCGTCATTGGCGTAGACCCGCAGGTTGTTGCCATGAAAGGCCGCCACCAAGGCCTCGCGCACATCCGCATGCCTGCTGGCGGCCACCAGGGCGGTTGGCTGGTGGCGCGCCACCTCCTGCGCAAAACTGGGGCCGCTCAATACGCCGGCGTGCAGTTGCGCTGCCACCTGGGCGCAGACCTCGTTGCCCAGCAGACCGTGGCTGCCTGCTGGCGCGCCCTCCGGCACGGCTTCAAAGCCCTTGCTGAGCCATGCCACCGGCACCTGGCGGCCCTGCAGACTGTCGTGCAGCATGGCGAGGCCACTTCGCAACGCGGCCATGGGGGTTCCCAGCACGATCAGATCGGCGCAAGCCACCAGCGGCTGCACATCGCCGCTGGCTACCTGCAGACCTGCCGGAAAGGGGATGCCGGGCAGATAGCGGGTATTCTCTCCAGCCGCCTGCATCTGGGCGGCCTGCGCAGCATCGCGTGCCCACAAGTGCACCGTGTGGCGAGCGGCCGCATTCATGGCCAGAGCCGTACCCCAGGCGCCAGCGCCGATAACTAGAATTTTCATAGCAAACTACTGATACCGATCAAGGGAGATTGATCATTTTTACCACAGGCAGATATGGCAAAGGCCTTGCACCCGGGGGTGGCAAGGCCTTTTCGTGACGCAGGCTGCTGTGCAGACCTGCTCCGTTGGGGTCAATTACTGAACGGTTGCGTCGCCAGCGCCAGCGGCCTGGGCCTGCTGCTGCTCGTACATGGCCTGGAAGTTGATTTCTGCCAGGTGCACGGGCGGGAAGCCCGCGCGGGTCACGATGTCTGCCACATTGCCACGCAGGTAGGGGTAGACGATTTGTGGGCAGGCCACGCCGATCACGGCGCCCATCTGCTCTTCGGGGATGCCACGGATTTCAAAGATACCGGCTTGCTTGGCTTCCACCAGGAACACGGTCTTGTCTTCGATCTTGGTCTGCACGGTGGCGGTCACGGCCACTTCGAAGATGCCTTCAGCCACAGGAGTGGCTTCCACGCCCAGCTGGATGTCCACGCTTGGCTGGGTTTGTTCCAGCAGGATGCCTGGAGAATTGGGTTGCTCCAGCGATGCGTCCTTCAGGTACACGCGTTGAATCTGGAACACTGGATTTTCTTGATCCGCCATGGTGGTCTGTCTTTCGCTTGAAAAAGTGAATCGGGTGAACGTGCAATGCTGTACGAGCACCGCACGGTGTGCGCCCCTCTCGCATGCAGCCTGCCATTATGCAATGGCTGGCTGCCGTGAGAAAAATGCCCAGGCTTGTGTTTCCGGGCGGTTGAAGGTAGGCCCGCTCAGGCGCCCAGCAGCGGCATCAGCCCGCCCCGCTGGTCCAGCGCAATCAGGTCATCACATCCGCCCACATGGGTGTCGCCAATGAAGATCTGCGGCACTGTGCGACGGCCCGTGGCCTGCATCATCACCTCGCGCTGCGCGGGATCGGTGTCGATGCGGATTTCTTCAATGTTCTCCACGCCCTTGGACTTGAGCACCTGCTTGGCACGAATGCAATAGGGGCAGACGGCGGTGGTATACATCTTGACAGCTTGCATGGGAAAGTCCTTGCGCTTGGCGCGCCGCAGCAGATGCGGCACGCAGATAAAAACAAAGGTGCTGAGCCAGACCGGACAGCACCCTCAATACGTGGCAGATGGGGTCTGCAGCCCGAAAAACAAGCCCGAAGCCGCCAGGAAGAGCCCCGGCCTGCCCCGGATCGTGCCCGGGTCTCAGGCCTTTTCCACGGGCAGGTCCGCAGCGCGCCAGGCCTTCATGCCACCGGCCAGGGCCTGCACATTGGTGTAACCCAGCTTGGTTGCGGCGGCCACGGCACCTTGGGCACGCTTGCCCTGTGCGCACACCAGAATCAATGGCAGAGCCTTGTTCTTGACGGTGGTGGGCAGGCGCTCATCCAGTTGCTCGAACGGGATGTTCTTGGAACCGGTCACATGGCCCGCCGCGTACTCATCGGGCTCGGAGACATCTACCACCACGGCTTTTTCACGGTTGATCAGTTGCACTGCATTGCTGG
This sequence comes from Comamonas sp. 4034, assembly GCF_050434545.1. Taxonomy (NCBI): domain Bacteria; kingdom Pseudomonadati; phylum Pseudomonadota; class Betaproteobacteria; order Burkholderiales; family Comamonadaceae; genus Comamonas; species Comamonas sp. 4034. The sequence goes on from NZ_JBNDIT010000009.1 coordinate 118,097, forward strand.
GCGCCAGCGTTCCGCCGCCCACGCTTTTCATGGCAGGCATCGCCAGCAACGCCCCAGAACCCAGCGCCAGCACGATCAGATACCAGTTGTCGAGAATAAAGTTCACACCAAACCCTTGTCTTCTTGAATTGAGAACAGCCGACCATTTTAAAAGCGCTGCCATGCCAGTGGGAGGCAATAGCCTTTTGTCCGGCGTGCCGCACTGGCAGACTGCGCACTGCGGGCATTCGCTTGCGCCCTACAATCGGCCCCAATGTTTGTGTGCCCCGCTTGCTGGCTGTGCCGATAAGACAATCAAAAGCATAGCAGCAGATCCTTTCATGGCGGGCACAACCCTAGTTTTTATCATTGCATGAGGACACCATGTACAAGCTCGTACTGATCCGCCACGGCGAATCGACCTGGAACCTGGAAAACCGCTTTACCGGCTGGACCGATGTGGACCTGACCGACACAGGCGTTGCCCAGGCCAAGCAAGCTGGCCAGCTGCTGAAGGCCGACGGCTATGACTTCGACATCTGCTATACCAGCGTGCTCAAGCGCGCCATCCGCACCCTGTGGCACACCCTGGACGAAATGGATCGCACCTGGCTGCCCGTGCAGAAATGCTGGCAGCTCAACGAACGCCACTATGGCGCCCTGCAAGGCCTGAACAAGGCCGAAACGGCCAAGAAGTTTGGCGACGAGCAGGTATTGGTCTGGCGCCGCAGCTACGACACCCCACCACCCGCGCTGGAAGCTGGTGACCCGCGCAGCGAAAAGAGCGACCGCCGCTATGTCGGCGCCGAAAGCCATGTGCCACTGACCGAATGCCTCAAGGACACGGTCGAGCGCGTGGTGCCGTTCTGGAACGAGACGATTGCCCCCACCATCAAGAGCGGCCAGCGCGTGGTGATCGCCGCGCACGGCAACTCGATCCGTGCGCTGATCAAGTACCTCGACGGCGTCTCCGACAACGACATCGTGGGCCTGAACATTCCCAACGGTATTCCACTGGTGTACGAGCTGGACGAGAACCTCCAGCCCATCCGCCACTATTACCTGGGCGATGCCGAAGCCGCTGCCAAGGCCGCTGCTGCCGTGGCATCGCAGGGCAAGGCATAAACAGCGTCCGCGATTCAACCCGCGACATCCGCTCTTTCCCCCATCTGCAGGCTGTCTTCTTCCAGGAAGACGGCCTTTTTCATTTTTGATAGCATATGGCGTCCATCTTGTAATGGATAGACCCATATTTCACTGAATCCCTGCCGCAAGTCGACCAGGCCGCCGCGTGTCATGTGGAAAGTAAAGACTTGTCACACCACTGCGAAAGCCCGCAGGGCTAAGCCCCGCCTAAGCGCTTCGGTGTATATTGGCGCGCTATAGAAAGTTTTGAGCATATGGGCCAAAAATTGAAGATTGCCGGCTGGGTTTCACTGGGCGTGGTCGCCGGCGCGCTCACAACCGTCTCATTGCAGACCGTGGCGCGGGGCGTGATGTCCCCGATGCCGCTGGAGGAAATCCAGCAGCTGTCTGCCGTGTTTGGCCTCATCAAGACCGATTACGTCGAGCCGGCTGACGACAAAAAGCTGATCACCGATGCCATCTCCGGCATGGTCTCTGGCCTCGATCCGCATTCCCAGTACTTCGACAAGAAGTCGTTCAAGGAATTCCAGGAAGGCACGAGCGGCAAATTCGTCGGCGTGGGCATCGAGATCACCCAGGAAGACGGGTTGATCCGCATCGTCTCGCCAATCGAAGGCTCGCCTGCCGACAAGGCCGGCATCAAGACCAACGACCTGATCACCAAGATTGACGACACCGCCGTCAAGGGGCTGTCGTTGAATGAAGCCGTCAAGAAGATGCGCGGCGAACCGAACACCAAGGTGACCTTGACCATCCTGCGCAAGGATGAGAGCCGCAGCTTCCCCGTCACCATCACCCGTGCCGAAATCAAGACCCAGTCCGTGAAGGCCAAGATGGTCGAGCCGGGTTATGGCTGGGTGCGCGTGTCGCAGTTCCAGGAACGCACGGTGGACGACTTCGTGCGCAAGGTGGACGAGCTGTTCAAGCAGGACCCGAACATGAAGGGCCTGGTTCTGGATCTGCGCAACGACCCGGGCGGCCTGCTCGATGCAGCGGTGGCCATCTCGGCTGCCTTCCTGCCGCCCGATGTCACGGTGGTCTCGACCAACGGCCAACTGGCCGAAAGCAAGGCCACCTTCCGCGCATCGCCCGAGTTCTATGCCCGCCGTGGCAGTGATCCGATCAAGTCGCTGTCGCCCGCCATCAAGAAGATTCCGCTGGTGGTACTGGTCAACGAAGGCTCCGCCTCTGCGTCCGAGATCGTCTCCGGCGCGCTGCAGGACCACAAGCGTGCCGCCATCATGGGTGCGCAGACCTTTGGCAAGGGTTCGGTGCAGACCGTGCGCCCGCTCGGCCCCGATACCGGCATCAAGCTGACCACGGCGCGCTACTACACGCCAAGCGGCAAGTCCATCCAGGCCAAGGGCATCGTGCCCGACATCATGGTGGACGAAACCGCAGAAGGCGACCTGTTTGCAGCACTGCGCACACGCGAAGCCGATCTGGACAAGCATCTGGCCAGCGGCCAAGGCCCCGAGACAAAGGATGCGGCCCGTGAAAAGGCGCGCGAGGAAGCCTTGAAGCGCCTGGACGAAGAAAGCAAGAAGCCCGCATCCGAGCGCCGCCCACCGGAGTTTGGCTCGGACAAGGACTTCCAACTGCAGCAGGCCCTGCACAAGCTGAAGGGCGAACCCGTGCAGGTGAGCAAGACCAAGACCGAGCGCCCCGAAGAGAAGAAGGACGGCGACAAGAGCGAATCGGACAAGCCCGACACCAAGAAGGAAGACGGCAAGCCCAAGGAGTAAATCCGGGGCAGCAAAACCTGAAGGTACATCGAGGCCGGAAGCAGATACCCTGCTCCGGCCTTTGTTTTTGCCGACAATAGCCACTTATGAACGACGACCAACTGCTGCGCTATTCCCGCCACATCATGCTGGACGACATCGGCATCGAAGGGCAGGAGAAATTTCTGGCCGCCCACGCCGTGATCGTGGGTGCTGGCGGCCTGGGCAGCCCCGCAGCGCTCTACCTGGCATCCGCTGGCGTGGGCACCATCACCCTGATCGACGACGACAGCGTGGACCTGACCAACCTGCAGCGCCAGATCGCCCACACCACTGCACGCATCGGCCAGTCCAAGGTCTCGTCATGCGCTGCGGCCCTGGCGGAAATCAATCCTGGCATCACCGTGCATACGGTGGCCGAACGCGTGGATGCGCAGACGCTGGGACACCATATCGGCAACGCCACCGTCGTGCTGGACTGCACGGACAACTACCGTACGCGCCAGGCCATCAACCAGGCCTGCGTGGCGCATGGCAAGCCCCTGGTCAGCGGCGCAGCCATCCGTTTTGACGGCCAGATCAGCGTATTTGACCGCCGCCATGCCCACGCGGCCTGCTATGCGTGCATATTCTCGCCCGATGAGCAGTTCGAGGAAATCAGCTGCTCCACCATGGGCGTGTTCTCGCCGCTGGTGGGCATCATCGGCACCATGCAGGCTGCCGAAGCGCTCAAGCTGATTGCGGACATAGGCACCACACTCGACGGCCGGCTGATGATGCTGGACGCTCGGCACATGGAATGGAACACCATGCATGTCCGCGCCAACCCGCAATGCCCCGTATGCAAAGCACAGCATACGGATGCAGGGTAAACACGCGCAAAGAACGCGAGGCAAGCCGCCAGACCGTGTCAACGTCAACGCCAAACCGGCTTTTGTCGAAGTTGTCCTACTCGCACCTGCCCTGCACACCGATGGCATGAGCCGCTGGCCTTGGTATCATTGTTACAGCACGTCACAAACCTGTGTCCCAGAACAATGCCACGCCGATTGAGAACCTATTTAGTAGAAGACAACAAGACGATCCGCGAAAACCTGATCGCCACCCTGGAAGATCTGGCGGATGTGGAAACGGTAGGCCATGCCAGTACCGAGTCCGCTGCTACATCCTGGCTGCAGGACAATACTGCCGATTGGGACCTGGCCATCGTCGACATCTTCCTGCAGGAAGGCAGTGGCCTGGGCGTGCTGGAGAAGTTGCGCAAGCGCGAGCCTGCAAAACACCTGGTGGTTCTGAGCAACTACGCGACACCCAATATGCGCGAGCGCTGCACGCAGTTGGGCGCCAACCGTGTGTTCGACAAATCACAGGACATTGATGCGCTGATCGATTACTGCATGGAGCGCTCGTCCAACATCCGCTGACAACAACCTTTCTTCATCAAAAAATGCGGCAATTGCCGCATTTTTTGATTCAAGACTTTCGCGCTCAGTCGATCAGGCCATTCTTGAGCGCGTAATAGGTCAGGTCGCTGTTGGACGACAAGCCCATCTTTTCCATCAGGCGCGTGCGGTAGGTGCTCACGGTCTTGACACTCAGCGAGAGCTGATCGGCGATATTGCCTGCCGTCTCGCCCCGCGCCAGCTTCAGGAACACCTGGAACTCGCGCTCCGACAATTGTTCATGCGGCGGCACATCGTCCTTGCGGTGCAGTTGCTGCGCCAGCAGATCCGCCACCGTGGGGGTCAGATAGCGCTTGCCCAGAGAGATCGTGCGCAGGGCTTCGACGATCTCGGCGGGATCGCATTCCTTGTTCAGATAGCCGCTTGCGCCCTGCCGGATCAGATTGATCGCATAGTGCTCTTCCGGATAACCGCTCAGGATCAGGATGCCCATGTCTGGCGCCTTGGCACGCAGCATGGCCAGGGCATCGATACCGCTTTGCCCGGGCATCGACAGGTCCATGATCAGCACGTCGATTTCTTCATTGCGGACCAGGTCAATGGCTTCACGGCCATTGGCGGCCTCGCCCACCACACGCAGGTCCACATGCTCAGCCAGAAACTGCTTCAGGCCAGAACGGACAATGGCGTGGTCGTCCACGATTCCAACTTTGATCATAAGCCTCCTTGTATTGCGCACGGCAACAGGTATTACGAATCGCTGCCATGCGTACACAGCAGAGCAATTGCTCTATTATGAATAGCATATACCCAAACTCGAAAGAAAAGGATGCTCATGCGTTGGTCGCACTTGCGCAAATGGGCCATCAGCCTGCCTGCGGCCTTCCTGGCCGCGCTGGTTCTGATCGGCATTAACGAAGTCGGCTACTACCGCTCCAACGACTCGCTGCAGAACCTCAGCATCACCTTCCAGACTCGTACCACGCTGGACAAGCTGATGCAGCAGATGGCCGATGCCGAAACCAGTGTGCGCGGCTATCTGCTGACCGGCGAAGAGCGCTACCTCGACACCTACCAGCAGGCGTCCACCAATGTGGACAACGCCGTCGACGAACTGCGCGCCATTTACAGCCTGTTTCCAGAAGACCTGCAGATCTCGTCGCTGCTGGGCCGGGAAGTGGCCAAGCGCATCAACGAAATGGATCTGAGCGTGCAATTACGCAAGGGAGGCTTTGACAGCGCCTGGCGCCACCTCATCAACAGCCCCGATGGCAAGGCGTCGATGGACAGGGTGCGCAGCCTGGGGGCTGAACTGGTGACCCACAGCAATGAACGACGTGCGCACAATGAGGCGGAGATCGTCCGGTCTCTGGCGCTGTCGCGCATCGGCATTGCCGTGGTCAGTGTCATCGGCCTGATTGCGTTCTACCTGTATCTGCGCCAATCCAACCGCCTGACCGACCTGATGCTGCGCGAGCAGAAGCTGCTGCAGGACGAGCGCGACCAACTGGAAAAACAGGTGCGTCAGCGCACCGCCTCGCTGACCGAACTGGCCACGCACCTGCAGCAGGTGCGTGAGGACGAGCGCGCCCACCTGGCGCGTGAGCTGCACGACGAACTCGGGGCCCTGCTCACCGCAGCCAAGCTCGATGTCGCGCGGCTCAAGTCCAAGATCGACATGTCGATGCCTGATGTGCAGGAACGCATCCAGCATCTGATCGAGACGCTCAACAGCGGCATCGCCCTCAAGCGCCGCATCATCGAAAACCTGCGCCCCTCCTCACTCTCGAACCTGGGCCTTACCCCTTCCCTGGAGATTCTGGGCAAGGAGTTCTCGGACAGCTCCAACATCGCCGTGGATCTGGATCTGGAGACCGTCCATGTTCCGGAGACCACGCAGCTGACCATCTACCGCCTGGTGCAGGAATCGCTCACCAATATCGGCAAATACGCCAAGGCCACGCAGGTGCAGGTACATCTGCAGAACCACCCCTCTCACATTGCCATTCAGGTGCAGGACAACGGCGTGGGTTTTGATCCCCTGTCCGTCAATCCGTCATCGCACGGTCTGGCGGGCATGCGGCACCGGGTCGAGGCGCTGGGCGGCAGGCTCAACATCCGATCAGCCCCGCAGCGAGGAACTTTGGTGGAAGCCGTGCTGCCGCAGTCGGGCGGCCACCGCGAAAAAACCAACCAGATCAGCGTGTCATAGGCTTTGATGAAAAGGCCACGGGGCTTCTTGCAAGGCGCGTTCTTGCTCCATTCCCAAGCCAAAGCACACGCGGGCGCATGCGGCATGCTGCAAAACTGCAAGATTCCTCCTACACCTTAACCCCGCCCTGACCGGCACGGGCCATCACAACACCTTTGCACAATCAATCCATCGCTCTTTTGTAGAAATAGCGCAGAGAAAAAGGAGAAGACAATGCTGCATTACGCTGTTGTATTTCTGGTGATTGCACTGATTGCTGCCGTGTTCGGCTTTGGTGGCATCGCCGCTGGTGCCGTGGGTATCGCGAAGATCCTGTTCTTCGTCTTCATCGTATTGGCCGTGATTTCGTTCCTGGCAGGCTTGTTAAAGAAGTAAGCAGCGGCAGCGCTTGAAGCCCGGCTCACCTCCGGATACATTTGAGATGCTGCCGCAGGTCAACCTACACTGCACCATCACCATTGAATACAAAGAAAGGGGCTCACATGAGTACTGAGAAAATTGCACAGGAAGCCGTAGACAAAGCACACGACGTTGCCAATGACGTGTTGGACGGTGCAGAAAGCGCAGTGCACTCCACCCGCAAGGCGGTTCATTCGGCTGCACACAAGGCAGAGCGCGCCATTGATGAGTTCGGCAATGAAAAGCGCCACTCCATCGACAACATTGCGTCCCGCGCCCAACATTTCGCCGAACGTGGCATTCGCCATGCTGCCGACACCTCCCACCGTGCCCGCGAACAGTTCTACCGTGCGCAAGAGCGCGCCAATGAGTATGTCTCGGATCAGCCCGGCAAGTCGATGGCCATCGCCATGGCTGCAGGCGCTGCGCTGGCAACCCTGGTCATCATGGCGACCCGCCGCCGCGACTGAACCCTGCTCCGCGCCTGTCAAGTTATCTGTCGGCACTGAATTACAAAGGGTGCACATGCCGATTGATTGTCAAAGCACCTATCTAACCGAGGAAATCGTATGAATCTGTCCCGTGCTATCGCTATCGCCGCTCTGGCTGGTGCAACCGTGGTCATGGCTACTGGCTGCTCCGTAGCCCGCAAGCAGGAAACCGTGGGTGAGTACATTGACGGATCGGCCGTAACCACCGCCGTGAAGGCCAAGCTGGCCAATGATGCAGGCACCTCGGCCTCCAGCATCAACGTCAAGACCATCGACGGCGGCATCGTGCAACTGTCCGGCTTTGCCAAGTCGCAAGCTGAAAAGGATCGCGCAGGCGAACTGGCCCGCTCCGTCAAGGGCGTGACCGAAGTGCGCAACAGCCTGATCGTCAAGCAATAAGCGATCATCACCTTCAAGAAACAGGCCTCCGGGCCTGTTTTTTTATTGCCGCCTGGGTGCAGCTCCGTGCCACGCCTCCCCCGCACTCCCTTGGTGTCATGGGCCATCTCGGTTAAGCTTGATCCATGCGCATGTTTCATTGCGACCAATGCGGTCACCTTGTTTTTTTCGAAAGCGAGCAATGCGTGCATTGCGGCGCAGTACTGGCCTATCTGCCCGACAGCAATACCGTCGCAGCCTTGCAGGTGGATTCAGCAGCAGATGCCACGACCGGCCCTTACCAGCGCTATCGCAACCTGGCCGCCCCCGCCACGGCCCAGCCTGGAGTGCCCGACAAGACCCAGCACTACCGCATGTGCGCCAACCGTCTGCAGTACCAGGCCTGCAACTTCGCGATTCCGGCCGAAGATCCGCACGCCCTGTGCAGTGCCTGCCGGCAGACGCTGGTGCTGCCCGATCTGTCGGTGGATGGCAATACCCTGCGCTGGCGCAAACTGGAAGCTGCCAAGCGCCAGCTGTACTACACGCTGGCACGGCTGGGCCTGCATCCGCAGGAGCCTGGCTGGTCGCCGCATTACCAGTTTCTGGCCGATGTGCCTGGGTCGCCCGTCATCACCGGCCATGCCAGTGGCTTGATCACGATCAATATCGCTGAAGCGGATGATGACGAACGTGTGCGCCGCAGGGTGGCCTTGCACGAACCCTACCGCACCCTGCTCGGTCACCTGCGGCATGAATCCGGGCACTTCTTCTGGGACAAGCTGGTGCGCGATGGAGGCGAGCTGGAGAGCTTTCGCCAGTTGTTTGGCGACGAACGGCAGGACTACCATCAAGCGCTGCAAAACTACTACGCCAACCCACCCAGCTATGCGCAGTGGAGCCCGCATTTCGCCAGCGCCTATGCCAGCGCCCACCCGTGGGAAGATTGGGCAGAATCCTGGGCGCACTACCTCCACCTGGTCGATCTGCTGGAGACCGCAGCCAGCTACAGCACGCGGCTGTGCGTGCCCGAAACCGACGCCCCTCCTGCCGTACAGGTGGAAGACCCATTTTCGCAACCCCCGCCCTCGTTTGAAGCCATGGTGGCCCAGTGGGTGCCGGTGACCCTGCTGCTCAACAGCCTCAACCGCAGCCTGGGCCAGCTTGATGCATACCCTTTCGCCCTCTCCGGAGGGGCGCTGCTCAAGCTACGCTACGTACATGAACTGGTGCGCCGCCCGCACCCGCTCCACGCCCCAGGAGCAGGCGTGCTGTCACCCGCCTCCCCTCCGCTGCAGGCGCCATGAACCAACCCAGCCTCGTTCTGGTTCCGGGCCTGGGCTGCGATGAGCGGCTGTGGCTGCCGGTAGCGGCACATCTGCCGCGTGGCATGCAGATCACCATCAGCCTACCCCATATGGACCCGGCGGAGCGCAGCATCGAAGCCATGGCCGCCCGCCTGCTGGCAGGCAATCCGGGGCAGCTGGTGCTGTGTGGTGCGTCAATGGGCGGCATCATTGCCATGGAAGCATTGCGGCAAGCGCCAGACCGCATTGCAGGCCTGGTGCTGTGCGGCACCAATGCCCGGCCCGAAAGCGCTGAAATGCGTGCGCTGCGCGAAAGCGCTATCGAAATGTTCGAGGCTGGAGATTTTGAAGACCTCATTCGCGCCAACGTTGCCATGGCATTCCATGCAGACAGCGCAGCCGATCCAGCCCTGGTACGCGCCTATCTGGACATGGTGCTTGGCGCAGGCGGTGCGCAGTTGGCCCGTCAGAACCGCGCCATCACCGAGCGCCCCGATGCACGCCTGCATCTGCCGCAATGCACCTGCCCCGTGCTGGTATTGTGTGGCGACAGCGACCAGTTGACGCCCCCCGAATGCGCGCAGGAAATTGCCGACCTGGTGCCGCACGCCCAGCTGCAGTGGGTCGGCCGCTGCGGCCACATGCTGACCATGGAGCATCCGCAGGCCGTGGGCGCCAGCATCACGCAGTGGCTCGCACAGCAGTATGGGGTGGGAGAGACTCAATAAATTAAATACTGGCGGCTGCGTCGCTGCCAGAAAGCGGCAAGAGCGACGGAATCACCCGCAAAAAATCAGCGCGGCTCCTGCTCTTCTGCCTTGCGCTGCGCCACCTTGCGTAGCAGTTGCTCGGCCACATAAGGCGAGACGAATTTATCCACTTCACCGCTGAGCATCGCAATCTCCCGCACAAAGGTGCTGCTGATGAACTGGTAGCGCGTGCTTGGCGTCAGAAACACCGCCTCCACATCGGGCATCAGCGAGCGGTTCATGCCTGCCAGCTGGAACTCGTAGTCGAAGTCCGTCACGGCGCGCAGGCCGCGCACGATGGCATTGCCACCGTTGGCCACCACAAAATCGCGCAGCAGGCCCGAATAGCTGGCCACCTGCACGCTGGGATAGTGCTTGACCGCCTCGCGTGCCATCTCCAACCGCTCCTTGAGGGAGAACATGGTTTTCTTGTGGTGGCCTTCGGCCACTGCCACGATCACGTTGCCGAACAACTGGTAGGCGCGGCGCACCACATCTTCGTGGCCCAGGGTCATGGGATCAAAAGTGCCGGGGTAGATGGCCAGGGTCATGCTTGTCTCCTGCTGTCACTGCAAAGCGGCACCGGGCCACCCGGTGCATTGCAGCGCAGCATAAACGATTTTGGCGTTCGCTCAAGTTCTGCGCGGCAAAGCTGTCACGCAGGCGAATGCCCATCAGTCAGGCTGCAGTATACGCTTTCGCAGCAAGTGAGCATGCACTGCACCCGCCTTCATACTGCGCTGCAGCATGAACCCCAGCGGTGCCAGGCGCTCGTCGCTCCAGGCTTCGGGGGCCTCCAGGTAGACAAAACCTTCCTCGGCCAGCGCCTGGTGCGCGGCTTTGAGCGCGGGCTCGAACAAGGCGCCAGAGAACGGCGGATCGAGAAAGATCACATCCCAGCGGCCGCTGCCCGACTGCAAGGCCGCCAGCGCATCTCCACGCGACACCTCGACCGTCGTGGCGCCCAGCTTCTGCACCAGTTGCTTGAGCTGCGCAGCCAGCTGCAGATCGGATTCGACCATGCGCACCTGTACCGCGCCGCGCGATGCGGCCTCCAGCCCCAGCGCGCCGGTACCGGCAAAGGCGTCCAGGCAGCGCCAGCCCGCCAGATCCTGCCCCAGCCAGTTGAAGAGCGTCTCGCGCACACGATCAGGCGTGGGCCGCAGATCGGGCTTGGTCAGCACGGCCAGCTTGGTGCGGCGCCACTGGCCGCCGATGATGCGTATCTCGCCCGCTGCCGACGCGGCCACGCGCGCCGAGCGGCTTGCGCCCGAGGCTTTGCTGCCCGGCGCAGCAGTGGCGGCGGCAGGTTGGCTGGCCAACGCCTGCAACGCACGCAGGCTGCGCTCGTCCTTGATGGTGCTGCGTCCCATTACTGCTTGGCTCCTGACTGCACGCCTGCGGCAGCTGCTTCTGCCTTGGCTTCTGTCTTGGTACCCGCTTTGGCTCCGAGCACCACGGTCACTTCCTTGTCCGGTTGCACCATGCGAGCCATGGCCTTGCGCACATCATCCTTGCTCAGGGCCTCGACACGGTCGGTCCAGTGGTCCAGGTAATCGAGTGGAAGTCCATTCCACGCAATGTTGGTGACGTTGCCCAGCAGCTTGGCATTGCTGTCCACGCGCAGCGCAAAGCCGCCGATGAGGTTGTCCTTGGCGTCGCGCAGTTCCTTGTCGGTCGGCCCCTCGGCAATGTAGGTGGCCAGCACTTCGCGCGTTACCTTCAGCGCCTCGGCGGCCTGGTCAGGCCGGGTTTGCAGGCCGATCTGGAAGGCGCCCGCATCCAGCCCCGGGTTGAAGGTGGAATACACGCCATAGACCAGGCCACGCTTTTCACGCACCTCTTCCATCAGGCGCGATGCAAAACCGCCGCCGCCCAGAATCTGGTTGCCCAGCATCACGGCCAGAAAATCGGGGTCCGCACGGCGGATGCCGGGCTGCCCGATCAGCACCTGCGCCTGGGCTGAATCAAATGCAATCTGGATTTCCTCCGCCTTGGCCAGGGGCTGCACAGCGGGAACCACAGGAGGCGGCGCGCACTGCGCCCGAGGCGTTGCAGGCATCTTGGCCAGCAGGCGCTTGACGAGCGCATCGGCCTGCGCCTTGTCAAGCGCACCCACCAGGGTCACCTTGGCGCGGCAGGCGTCCACCGAGCGTGCCAGGTACTGGCGCATGGCAGCAGGGTCGATCTGGGTGAGGGTTGCTTCCGTTGCGCGCTGGCCGTAGGGGTGCGAGCCAAACACGGCCTTGCCGAAGGCGCGTGCCGCCACCACGGGCGGGCGCGTGTTGCCTTCCTTGATCGATGCATTCCAGCGCTCGCGTTCGCGCTGCCAGACGGTCTCGTCATAGCTGGGCTGGGCCATCTGGCGTGCCGCCAGGTCTGCCGCCTTGCCCAGCAGGCTGGTATCGGTCAGCGAGCGCAGCGAAAAACTCAGCGCATCGTTGCTGGCCGCAGCTTCGAAGGTGGCACCCAGGTCTGCCCAGGCTTCGCCGACGGCGTTTTCGTCCAGCGCGGGCTGGGCACCATCAGCCTTCACGCCCTTGGCTACCATCATGGCGGCTGCACTGGCCAAGCCTGCCTGGGCGGCTGGGTCGCGACGGCTGCCCGCGTCAAAATTGATCTGCACATCCACCATCGGGATCGTCGGGCTGTTCACCAGCCAGACCTGCGCACCGCTGTCCTGCGTCCAGTGCTCGATGGGCAGCAGTGCCCAGGCGGAGTGCGAAGCCAGCAGCGCAACGGCGCCGCCGATCAGAGTTTTGTAAAAAGCTTTGTGCATGGGTTTCTCACCTGCCAGAGCCGTGCTGCCAGGGCATGCACGGCAAAATATCATTGCTTTGAGCCTGAGGCGCACAACTGGTGCGCGCTACACGCTATCAATTCAGTAGTAACTGCACCAACTGCGATCTGCGAGGCTGCTCCTTTGGAGAAGCATGCTGTCCGATCGCGGCTTGCGCAAGCCATGTTCCATCGTTCCCGGTCAGTGCACCGCACCATCCTTGCCTTGCCCGGCGCTGCGCTTCTGGGCAGCGCGGTCGGCATCGGTCAAGGGCTGGGGCAGCAAGGTGGCCACGGTCATCTGATCGTCGCCAAAGTAACGCGCCGCCACATCCTTGACCTGCGCGGGGGTCACCGTCTTGAGCAGGGCGAGCAGGCGATCATTGGTGTCGAGCGGCAGGCCCAGGACCCAGTTCGAGCCCAGGTCATTGGCCTGGCCGAACACCGAGTCGCGCTCATACACGGTCGATGCCTGCCATTGCGTGCGCACGCGCGCCAGCTCGGCCTCGCTCACGCCTTCCTTGGCCACGCGCGCCACTTCGGCGCGCAGCGCATCTTCCACCTCCTTGGCAGTCTTGCCCTGCGATGGCACACCACCCAGCATGAAGGTGGACGGCCCGCGCGCCACCACGCTCGCGCCGCTGAAGGCGGCATCCGCCACACGCGCCGGGCCTTGCGTCAGGCGGCGGTCGAGGCGCGCGCCGTCGTAGCCACTCAGCACCGACGACAGCATCAGCAGCGCCATCGCATCCTTGTCGCTTGCCTGGGGCGCCACGATATTGCGCAGATCGGGCACCTTGAAGCTCATCAGCACATAGGCCTGCTCGGCGGGCGCCTTGAAATCGACCCGGCGCATGCCTTTTTGCAGCGGCTCGGGGCGGGGCTTGCGCTCTGGCAGTGCCTGCTTGGGGATGCTGCCGTAGTATTTTTCGGCCAGCTGGCGCACTTTTTCGACATCCACATCGCCTGCGATCACAACCGCAGCGTTCTCCGGCACATACCAGGCCTTGTGGAAATCACGGGCGTCATCGGGCTGCATCGAACCGAGGTCACCCATCCAGCCCACCACGGGGCGGTGGTAGGGCGATGCCTGCCAGGTGGCGGCGTTGAGCTGCTCCATCAGGCTGGAGCGCGGGTTGTCATCGGTGCGCATGCGGCGCTCTTCCTTGATGACTTCGATCTCTTTCTTGAATTCGCTGTCGGGCCACTGGTTATGGGCAAACCGGTCGGATTCGAGGCGCATCACGTCTTCGAGCTTGCCAGCCGGAATCTGCTGGTAGTAACCGGTGTAGTCGCGGTTGGTGAAGGCATTTTCCTGCCCGCCCAGCGCCGCCACCTTGCGCGAGAAATCTCCCGGCGGCACCGTGGGCGTGCCCTTGAACATCATGTGCTCCAGCACGTGGGCGAGACCCGAGCGGCCATCGACCTCGTCCATGCTGCCCACGCGCACCCAGACCATGTGCACGGCCGTCGGCGCGCGCTTGTCCGGCTGCACGATCAGCGTCATGCCGTTGGAGAGGGTGAACTGCTGCGCACCGGCGGCGTTCTGGGTGATCACGGGCACCGGAGGCGGCGACGTGGCCAGCGCGAGCGATGCCCCGCTGCCCAAGGAGGCCATCACGGCCAGCAAAGTGAAGGAACGTTTCATAGAATAGGCTGATTCTACGTAGCCAACAATGTTCAGTTTTTTCAAGAAAAAATCTCCTGCTGCCGACGCAGCACCTGCCACAGCTGATGCAGCGCCCGTTGCCGAGCCCACCCCGGCACCCACGCCCGCACCTGCGCCCCTGCCAGTATCTCCCCCTGCGGCTGAACCGGCCAAGCCCGGCTGGCTGCGCAATGCCCTGGGCATGGGCGGCAAGGCCGAGGCACCTACGGTCCTAGAGCAAAATACGCCATCAGCGCCCGTCCAGCAAGCGCCAATAGCTCCTATCACTATAGCACCCGAACCTGCGAGCGACCGTGGCAGCTGGGTGAACCGGCTCAAAAGCGGCCTGCGCAAGACGGGTTCGAGCATTGCCACTGTCTTTACCGGCACCAAGATCGACGAGCAGCTGTACGAGGAGCTGGAAGAGGCCTTGCTGATGGCCGATACCGGCGTCAAGGCCACGCAACACCTGCTGGACGATCTGAAACAGCGCGTCAAGGACAGCAAGACCACCGATCCCGCAGCCGTCAAGGGGCTGCTGGCTGATGCACTGGCCGATCTTCTGGCACCGCTGGAAAAGCTGTTGGTCATTGGCGAACACAGCCCCACGGTCATCATGGTCGCAGGCGTCAATGGCGCGGGCAAGACCACATCCATCGGCAAGCTGACCAAGCACCTGGCCGATGCAGGCCAGAGCGTGCTGCTGGCGGCGGCCGACACCTTCCGCGCCGCCGCACGCGAGCAGTTGGGCGTCTGGGCCACGCGCAACACGGTCGAAATCATCAGCCAGGAAGGCGGCGACCCGGCAGCCGTCAGCTTTGACGCGGTGACCGCCGGCAAGGCGCGCAACAAGGATGTGGTGCTGGTCGACACCGCAGGCCGCCTGCCCACACAACTGCACCTGATGGAAGAGCTCAAGAAGATCAAGCGCGTGGTGACCAAGGCCGATGGCACGGCGCCGCACGAGGTGCTGCTGGTGATCGACGGCAATACCGGCCAGAATGCGCTCAACCAGGTGCGGGCGTTTGACGACGCCCTGCAACTGACGGGCCTGATCGTGACCAAGCTCGACGGCACCGCCAAGGGCGGCGTGCTGGCCGCCATTGCGCAGGAACGCCCCATTCCCGTGTACTTCATCGGCGTGGGTGAAAAGGTCGAAGACCTGGAAACCTTCAGCGCCAAGGAATTTGCCCAGGCCCTGCTGACCTGAATACACGGCAGACACCGCCCATCCAAGCCCCGCACTGCGGGGCTTTTTCGTTGCCGCATGCAAGGCCGTGTCCGCACGCAAATCAAGCGCAGCCGCCCCAATGCGCGGAGGGCACCGAAAGCAGGCGCTCACCATTGCTCCGTGCAAGCGCATTTCCGTGGCACCTTGTCATTGTAATTTCATGCAAATTTGCTATTTTTTGCACTTTCTTGGCAAAAGCCAATTGGTTCCCAAAACAATGCCTGCGGGCAGGAGGATGCATGAAATCAAGATGGCAATTACTGTGTACCGGCGGGCTCTGGGCCATTGCTGGCCTGGGCGGCGCGCAGGCGGCGGCTGTGCTGACCCAGAACTTCGATGCGATGGCTGTCGACAACACGGTCGGCTCCACCCCACCCGCAGGCTGGACGGCGCGCACCTACTACAGCGATGGATCGGAAGGCCCGGTGGAGGTGACCACGGGCTCTGCCACCTGGCTGGGCTGGAAATTTCTGAACAAGAGCACCTGGGTCGCCCAGAAAACCACCAACGCCACCACCAAACGTGGTGATTTCGCCCTGGGATCGAACGGCATTGCGCTGATCGAGTCAGACGGCTTGCGGGCAGCCAAGGTCTACAGCGCAACGCTGGAGACCCCTGCCGTCAACGTGGCTGCTGGCAAGAAGTACCAGCTGAGCTTCAACACCCACTACCGCCAGGGCCAGGCGCCGCAGACCGCCGACGTGATCGTCAGCTTCGACAAGGGCAGCGCCCAGACTTTTGCCCTGACCGCCGATACGCTGAACCAGGCCTTTCAAAGAACTCTGACCGTGCCTGCCGATGCCACTACCGCAAAGATCAGCTGGAACTACCGCAGCACCGCCAACAACTGGTACTGGGCCGTGGACGATGTGCTGCTGGACGAAGACACCAGCGCGCCCCCCGCGCCTTTCGACCCTGCCAAGCTGCCCGATACAGCAGCCAGGCCCACGCTGAGCGTCGGCCCCACCCTGCAGAACCCGGGCCCCGACCGCATGGCGGTGATGTTGGAAACCACCGAACCCGCCCCCACCGTCTGGCTGCGCAAGGCCGGCAGCACGGGCCCGTACACATTGGTGCCCGCCATCAATCCGGTAGGAGATTTTGCCGACAACAGCATCTTTTTTGCCGATCTGCAGGGGCTGCAGTCGAACACGCTGTATGAATACGCCGTGGTGACCGGCACCAGCGCAGCGCCCAAATTGGCAGGGCCGTTCCAGTTCAAGACCTGGCCCAAGGAAGGCGATGGCGTCACCAGCGCCAAGTTTGCCGTCGTCTCCGACACCCAGGACGGCCTGGCCAACCGCTTCAAGAACATCACCCAGAGCGTGATCAACAACGATTGCGCAGGCGTTGCCGCGCAGTGCGCACAGACCGTGGCCGGCTTCATGGTGCCGGGCGATCTGGTCAACTCGGGCGGAACCCGCAGCCAATGGGCCAGCCAGTTCTTCGGCCCGCTCAGCACCATCTCCGCCTACGTACCGCTGATTCCCGCCCCCGGCAACCACGAGTATTTTGCCAACGAGCAGGCCAGCGAAGGCGCCGAGAAGAACTGGGCAAAGACCTACCGCAAGTACTTCAACCGCATGCCGGCCAATGGATCGACCAGGCACCCGCTGCACTGGTATTCGCTCGACTACCTGGGCATGCGCATCGTGGGCAGCGACTTCAACCCGGCGTCGGCAATGCACAACACCGGCGGCTGGAACAGCTACGACAACGGCCGCGGCCTGTTCCGCGCCGACTACATGCGCGAGCACCTGGATTGGTTCACCGGCCTGATGCAGAAGACCCGCCAGGACAGGAAGCCCTATATGGTGCTGCTCAACCACCACCCTTGCCTGAGCGAGAAATGGCGCCAGGGCGAGGTCATGGCGGCCTGCGATTTCATCTCGCAGATGGAAGACTATGGCCGCAGCACCGGCGCCATCACCGTCAACCTCAACGGCCATGTGCATTTCTATGAACGCGGCAACTCGATGGACAGCCGCCACCTGTGGCTGAACGTCGCGTCAGGCAGTGGCAACCTGGAAAGCGCCAGGCAGGAAGACGACAGCGACCTCGATGTCATCGCCAACACCAAGCTCACCTTCGGCTACGGCACGCTTGAAGCGCGCTTTGGCGGTGCGGCGCCCGCACTGGCGTGGAAGCGCTATGACCTGGGTGCCTCAGCCACCAGCACCACCCCCGACGACGCCATCTCCATAACCAGCGAAAAGTGGGCTGTGGCGCCGCAACTGGCGCAGGCCAAGCTGGGCAAGGTCGATCCGGCATCGGTCCAGCTGTCCTACAACACCGTCGGCGTGTCCGGTGTGTACGAAGCCCAATGGCAGTTGTCCAAAGACTCGCAGTTTGGCAAGGCGCAGCCGGTGTACGACGTGTGGGGCAACGACACGCGCCGCGAAAACTGGAGCTATATCAACGGTGTGCGCACCAACACCCAGAACGGCGTGGACATCTCGACCCTGGCCCTGGGCCAGTTGCTGGCCAACCCCAAGCGCGTGTACCCGAACGTGGGCGCTGCCACCCCGCGCGCCAAGGTCATGACCGCCGTGGTTGCCGGCGGCAACAGCCTGCTTGACCGCTGGAGCTGTGCCTACAAATGGGACGACAACGGCGATATCGGGCCCGATCGCCAGGGCGGCCGACAGTGCTTTGCCCGCCTGTTGCAAGGCGATGGCAGCAAAGGCTCGGCCTTCGACCCCTTTGGCGGCAAGGCACCCGAAGTGCTGAAGCTGGGCACCGACGAGCGCTGGTACTGGCGCGTTCGCGTGCGCGACGAGCACCTGAACTGGTCGGACTGGAGCGCTGCCGGGTCCTTCGAGCTTGGCAACCCGGCACCAGAGCCCGAGCCACCGGTCAAGGACCTGATCAACGTTCAACTCCCCGGCTCCGCAGGCGGCCAGCCCGCCGTTGGTTTGCAGGTACAGGCTTCCGCCACTTGCCAGAGCACCCAATCCAGCACCGCCGCCGTGCCCGCAGGCCTGCTGCCGCGCAGCCTGCAGGCGGCCTCCGGCCTGGTGTCCTTTGCCATCGCTGACTGCAACCAGCAGGGCTTCAGTGCCCAGGTCAAGCTCACCCTGCCCAAGGACCTGCCTGCCGACAGCCGCGTGATGAAGGTGAGCACAGGCGCAGACGGCAAGCCTGTGGCCACCGATATCACGGGCCAGGCGAGCATCTCCGGCAATGCCGTGAGCTACACCATCACCGACGGTGGCGCGCTGGATGAGGATGGCAAGACCAACGGCGCGATTCTTGATCCGGTGCTGGTCGCCACACCTGCAGCCGTCGATCCTGATCCCAACCCCGGAACAGGCCAGCCCACCCCTGTGCCCGTAGGCCACCCTGTGGCCCTCCTGCTCGCATCTGCCCTGCTGGCAGGGGCCGCAGGCTGGCGCCAGCGCCGCAAACGCTGACCGGCATGCACAGCCAGCGCACTGCGCTGGCTGCCACTGCCTTTCTATCCGTGCTACCGTGGCCCTGATGGGCCACTTTTTTTTACAATCACCCGGGCGCAGAATCGGCGCCAGTTGCCACCTCTGAGGGTCGTCTCCCATGCTGCAAGAAGACAGATTTACCAGAATCCAATCGCTGCTGAGCGCTGCAGGTCGGCTGAGTACCGAACACTTGATTCAGGACATGCAGGTATCGCGTGAAACCGTTCGGCAGGATCTGCTGGCCCTCGAATCCATGGGTCTGGTGCGGCGCGTGCATGGTGGCGTGGCCGGGGTCACCCAGCAGGAGCCGCCCTTTGTGCAGCGCCAGGCCATGCGCGTGGCCGAGAAGCGCGCCATTGCCAAGGCAGCCGTCAAGCGTCTGCAGCCGGGGCAGATGGTGTTTATCGATGCCGGCACCACCACCGCCATCCTCGCCGAGGAACTGAGCCTGCTCTCTCACTTGGTAGTCGTCACCAATTCGATCACTGTGGCACTCAAGCTGGCACCTTCGCAGCCCAATGGCGGGCACGGCAAGGGCAGGCGGGTGATTCTGCTGGGCGGCGACACCAACCCGGAAATCCCCAGCACCTATGGCGAAGTCACCCTCAACGAAATACGCCGCTACCGTGCGGATGTCGCCATGGTCTCCCCGGTTGGCATCAGTGCGCAGGACGGTGTGACCTTTGCCAACGAACACGAAGCCAGCCTTGCCACCGCCATGGTGGCCCAGTCATCCGCCTTCTGCGTGCTGGCCGACGACAGCAAGATCGGCGTGCGTGGACGCTATGCCGTGGCCGCCACACCCGAAAGTCAAACCCTGGTGACCAATGCATCGGCACCCAATGCGGCGGCCTTGGCTGCCCTGCGTGCGCAGGGCGTGCAGGTGGTGGAGGTGTGAGCCTTCACGCCTGCAGCGGCGCCGTCACCTCTGCGGCGACCCAGGCTGCATAACCGGGACTTGCCTGGCTGTCGCCCCACAGCCACTGGGGCAACTGGTAAGGATGCAGAGGCTTGAGCAATTTTTGAAGCGAAAGCTGCTGCGCCAACGTGGTTTTCCAGGTGATGCGCCATTCGGCACTGTTCTGCAACTCACCGTTCCACCAGTAGTACGACTGGATCGCCTCCACCTGGGCGCACGCCGCCAGTCGGGCATGCACACCTGCGGCAGCCAGTCGCTGGGCGGCGGCTTCGCTGTCCACGGTCGTACACAGCCAGGCAATGGTGGAGGGGTGGGGGTTGGAAATCTGCATGGCAGGAATGGTACAGGAAGCGGTTGGCACCCAATTGCTATCAATAAAAGAGCTATTTACGCTTAACCCATAAGCACCAACTGCCATTTTCCCCTATATTCGGTTTATTGGAGGCTACTGGAAAAATTTCCAGTTATTTTGTAGTCCGACCCGGAACTTTCAGGCCACGAATCGGCTCCAACCCGCCATGAAAATACATCGCTTACCCTCCATCGGCCAGGCTTCGCGTCGCCCGTGTAAGCCATGACCGACAGCCCAGGCCAGCCATAGGACGACACATGGCAACGGCGCCTGGTAAAGAACTATAAAGCACTCCCAAAACCATAGCTTTCTACGCTTGATGGGCAAGCGTAAAACTGATCTTTCATCCATATCAAAGGATGGAAAAATCCATCCTCGCGGCGGGAACTCCCACCAAATTCAGGGAATCTCACCGGTGTTACTATGCATCGCATAGACGAAAGGACTTCTAGCGTGACAACTCATACTGGAGCCGCCATCACCTCTACCGCATTGGCTCCTGCAAACCCATGGTCGTTGGTACCTCCCCTGGGTAATCTGGACGCATACATCTCTGCAGCCAACCGCATTCCCATGCTGACTGCAGAGGAAGAACTCAATTACGCCAAAAAGCTCAAAGCCACTGGCGATGTGGATGCCGCTGGCCGCCTGGTGCTCTCGCACCTTCGCCTCGTTGTATCCATTGCCCGCCAGTACATGGGTTACGGCCTGCCACATGGCGACCTGATCCAGGAAGGCAACGTGGGCCTCATGAAAGCCGTCAAGCGCTTCGACCCCGATCAGGGCGTGCGCCTGGTGAGCTACGCCATGCACTGGATCAAGGCAGAGATCCACGAGTACATCCTGAAGAACTGGCGCATGGTCAAGGTGGCCACCACCAAGAGCCAGCGCAAGCTGTTCTTCAACCTGCGCTCGATGAAGCAAGGATTCAAAGCCGACGCCGGCATGGAAGACGGTGTCATGCACCGCGAAACCCTGTCCGAGAGCGAGATCGACCAGATGGCCGAGCAGCTCAACGTCAAGCGTGAAGACGTGATCGAGATGGAAACCCGCCTGTCGGGTGGCGACGTGCTGCTGGACCCCAGCCCTTCGGACGATGGCGAGCAGGCCTTTGGCCCCATTGCCTACCTGGCCGACGCTTCGCATGAGCCCACGGCCATGCTCGAATCGCGCCAGCGCGATTACCTGGCCACTGATGGAATCCAGGAGGCATTGGCCACCCTGGACGAGCGCAGCCGCCACATTGTGGAAGAGCGCTGGCTCAAGGTGAACGACGACGGCTCGGGCGGCATGACGCTGCACGACCTCGCTGCCGTCTATGGCGTAAGCGCCGAGCGCATCCGCCAGATCGAATCGGCTGCGATGAAGAAAATGCGCAAGGCTCTGGCCGAGTACGCGTAAGCCTCAAAGCGGCGGCGCACAAATGTGCCGCAATTGGCGATAATCGAAAGCGCACAGGCTGCCAGGCCTGTGCGTTTTTTTGTGGCCTGCTGCGGATTCGGCGGACGTATAAGCGCATAAACCTCCACCTCAGCAAGCCGGTTTACCTATGGAGTTTTCGATGACTTTCACCTTGCCCCGCCGCAGCATGCTGACCGCAGCCCTGGCCGCCACCTGCATGGCTACCAGCGCCTTTGCTGCTGACAACTGGCCCAGCAAGCCCCTGCACCTGATCGTAGGCTTTCCCGCAGGATCGTCGCCTGATCTGACGGCACGTGCCCTGGCCGAGCCGCTGGAAAAAGCCCTGGGCCAGACCATCATCGTGGAAAACAAGGTGGGCGCTGGCGGCAACATTGCCGGCGAATACGTGGCCAAGGCCGACGACCATACCTTCAGCGTGATGATCAATGGCAACATGACCATTGCCAAGCTGTTGAACCCGGCCGTGCGCTACAACCCGCTGACCGACCTGCAGCCGGTCAGCCTGATCGGCGTGGCGCCGCTGGTGCTGGTGGCGCCCGCTTCAGCCCCCGAAGGCAAGGCGTTCTTCGACGCCGCAGCCAAGGCTGGCAGCAAGTGGAGCTATGGCTCACCCGGCGTGGGCACCGTCGGCCATCTAGGTATGGAATTGCTCAAGAGCCGTTCCAAGCTCAAGCCCGAGCACATTCCGTATGCAGGCTACCCTCAGGTGTTCAACGGCATCCAGGGCGGCGACCTGCAGCTGTCCATGCTGCCCCCGGCGCTGGCCATGGCGCAGATCCAGGCAGGCAAGCTACGCGGCATCGGCGTGACCTCTGCCGCCCGCAGCCCGCTCGCCCCAGGCCTGCCCAGCCTCAAGGAGCTGGGCGTGAACAATTACGACCTGGAAATCTGGAACGCCGTTGCTGCGCCCAAATCCATGGCCAAGGCCCATGTCGAAAAGCTGGCTGCTGCAGTGGGTGAGATCGTGCGAAGCCCTGAGATGCGCGCCAGGCTTGCCGCGCAGGGCTGGCAGGCCGTGGGCAGCTCGCCGGAAGGGCTTACCAACCGCATCGATGCCGATGTGAAGGCCCTTGGCACTATCATCAAGGAACAGAACATCCGCGCACAATAAACGCCCATGACCGCAGCCCAAGTCTTTACCAACCTCAGCGCCTGGCAGGTGATGGCTTGGGGCTTGCTGTTTTTCACAGCCCTGTACCTGGCAGGCGGCTTTGGCATGACCGCCCTCACCCGCTTCCTGCAAAGACTTGGCATCGGCAAGGTGCTGGACACGCGGCCGCTCAAGCCCGACCAGCTGCAGCGCGAGTGGCGCCAGTCCTTCCATTCAATCCTCATCTTCGGCCTGGGCATGATCGTGCCCTGGGGCTTTGTACAGCTGGGCTGGGCACGCTTTGCCGTCAACCCATCGGCCTGGCAGATTGCCATCGAGATCTGGGTGCTGCTGATCTGGAACGATGTGCACTTCTGGATCAACCACCGGCTGCTGCACACGCGCTGGCTCAAGCGCTTTCATGGCGATCACCATCGCTCCGTGGTGGTCACGCCGTGGTCCACCTACAGCTTCCATCCGGTGGAGGCCATGATGATGGGCAATGTGATTCTGGTGCCCATGGTGGTGCATGACTTTGCCTTCTGGTCTCTGGCGTCGGTGCCCGTCTTCAGTCTGGTGCTGAATGCCATTGGCCACTCCAACTACGAATTCTTCCCCTCCGTCGGCCCGCGCCACCCGCTCGCCGCCAGCCGCCGTCACCATCTGCACCATGCGCGCCCTGCAGGCAACTACGGCTTTGCCTTTGCGTTCATGGACCGCTGGATGCGCAGCGAGGCCGATCCGCTGCCTGTGCGTCCGGCACCGGCGCGCTCCACGCAATCTGCGCCCTGACGACTCTGCATGCCGCCCAGCGCCAGCATTCCGCCCCCGTCCCCCCCTCTGCGCCTGCGCCATTGGCGCGATTGGCAATCGCTGCTTTACCTTGCCACCCTGCCGCTGATCGTGCTGTGGCAGTGGCAGCACGGCTGGGTCTGGTGGCTCTATGCCGTGGAGCTGTTCCTGACTCTGGGCGTGGGCGTGATCCACCACAACCACACGCATCTGCGCATGTGGCGCGGCAGACACAGCCGCTGGGCCAATCGCGCTACCGACTACTGGCTCACCCTGCTGCAGGGTCACCCCACCTTTGTGTTCTGGCCGGCCCATGTGGGTAACCACCACCGTTACCGGCACAGTGAGCGCGATATTGCCCGCACCTACCGTTTTGGCGGTGATACCAACCACCTGTGGGGCTACCTGGCCCACCCGGTGCAAGCGGCCTGGGTGCTGTATCCGCTGTTCATCCGGTGGCTGGGCAACTTACGGCACCACTGGCCTGGTGCCTTTCGCTATTGCATGGGTCAGTATGCGCTGTGGCTTGGCAGTTGGGCGGCGCTGCTGCTCATCGACTGGAAAAAGGCGCTGATCCTGGTCATCATTCCGCAACTGCATGGCCTGCACTGGCTGCTGGCCACCAATTATCTGCAGCACGCCCATGCCGACGGCAGGCGTCTCAGCCGGGCACAGCGTGATACCGAAGGGAGCATGCTGAACTACGCGCGCAATTTCGAAGGCCTGGTCAACCCCTTGCTGTTTAACATTGGCCTGCATACGGCTCACCATGAATGCCCGCACGCCCATTGGTCGGAACTGACGGGGCTGCATGACCGCATCTACCGCAGCCGGGTTGATCCAGCGCTGAATGAAGGCGGCCTGCTGCCCTATATGGCGCGGGTGTTTGTGGGTGGGCTTGTATGGCGGCCGGCACGTAGCCGGTCGTTGATGCCACCGATGGAGAAAAAGTAGTCGTCTATGCCAGTTTCCTATTCACAGGTCTATGTCCAGTCTGCCGGTCTCTTCATGCCCGGGGAGCCCGTTACCAACGACGGCATGGACGCCTATGTGGCGCCCCTCAACCGGCTGTCGGAACGCATCAAACGCCGCATCCTGGCTGAAAACGGCATTCAGAAGCGCTACTACGCCATTGCACCCGACGGCAGCACCGTGTTCAGCAATGCGCAGATGGCCAAGGCCGCCATTGAGTCTGCGCTCCAGCAAGCAGGCCGCAGCCTGGAAGACATCGGTTTTCTGGCCAGCGGCTCCTCTGGTGGCGATGCACTGATGCCCGGCTTTGCCAGCATGATTCAGGGCGAGATGGCAGCCCCCCCGATGGAGTTGCTCAGCGTACACGGCGTATGCGCGGCCAGTGTGGGCGCACTGCAGGGAGCCGCCCTGGCCGTGGAGCACGGCCAACACGCCCATGCCATGGCCGTGGCCAGCGAGATGCCTTCGCGTCTCTTCAAGCGCTCGCGCTACGCCGCGCAGGGCTACGACACGGATTTCGACGCCCACTTTCTGCGCTGGATGCTGAGCGACGGTGCCGGTGCCGTGCTGCTGGGCCGCGCAGCGCCCATTCCGCAGCGGCCCGATCTGCGCTTGAAACTGCACTGGACGCACCAACGCAGTTTTGCTGGCGACTACCCGGTGTGCATGCAGCTGGGGCTGACGCACGACCGCACGCGCAGCCATCTCGATTTCCCATCATGGACGGACGCCGAGGCCGCAGGCGCGCTGGCGCTGCGGCAGGACATTCGCCTGCTGCCGCACCTGTTTGACGTCTGTATCCACGAGTACGCCCGCATTGCCCACCAGGGCTGGCTACCAGAGCGTGGCATTGATCATTTCCTGTGCCACTACTCGTCGGAAAAATTCATTCCCGTGGTCGATGAGCTGCTGAACAAGGCACAGCTGTCCATCCCGCGTGAGCGCTGGTGGAGCAACCTGGCCTGGCGCGGCAACACCGGTGCAGCTTCCATCTTCGTGATGCTGGCCGAGTACCTGCAGACCCACCACGACCAGCTCAAAGCCGGCGACACCATGCTGTGCTTTGTGCCCGAATCGGGCCGCTTCACTGCAGGCTACATGCTATTAGAATTGGAGCATGCTACGCAATCCAGTCAAGCGCCATCCAGCAGTTTCGTTCAAAAAATTGCATCTGCACCAGATGCCATCGCCTCTGCCGCTGACTCTGCGCTGATCGCACCACCCCACGACCCTGCCAGCGCGCCGCAGGCCCTGGCGCCGCTGCTCACCGAGCTGGCCAGCATCTGGCACGACTACCGTTCGCAGGTCTGGCGCACGCCACTGGTGCGACGCATTCGCAGCGGCCATATGGAGACGGATGACTACCTCTGCTGGATGCGCCAGTGGATTCCGCAGGTGCGTGAAGGCAGCCTGTGGATGCGCGAGGGCGCAGCCTCGCTCACCGGCGACTACGCAATGCTTGCCGCACTGATGGGCGTGCATGCGGGCGAAGAACAGAACGACTTCAAGATCCTGCACCAGGACTATCTGAATGCGGGCGGCACCATCACCAACATCGACCAGTTGCAGCGCAACCCGGGCGGCCAGGCGCTCAACAGCTACCTGCACAGCCTGGCGGCCACCACCAATCCGATTGGCTTGCTGGGGGCCATCTACATCATCGAAGGCACAGGCCAGCGCATCGTGCCCAGCTTGCTGCCGCTGCTGCGCCAAAGCCTCGACCTCGGGCCGGAGTGCTTCCGCTTTCTGGAATACCACGGCGCCAATGACGAAAACCACCTGGAGCGCTGGCTGACGGCCGTGCAGATGGTGATGGCGCTGGACACCACGGGCGATGCCCCGCGCGCCATTGCCGCTACGGCACGCCACACGGCCCAGCTGTACCTGATGCAGTTTGCGCATATCCTGGAAGACGCTGCTCCAAACCGGGCGGCCACGGACCCGCTATGACCGATTTCCGCGACATTCCACACGACGAACGCGATCCCAGCCCATGGCTGGCCCTGTACCTGGACGACAGCACGCCGGTGCCAGACCATGTGAAGGCCGCATGGCTCAAGGATTCCAGCAGCCGCTCACGCCAGTTTCTGCTGCCGTTTCTGCGGCCACTGGCGCGTACCAGCATCATCTTGATCCAGATCCTCAAAGTGCTGCTGCCCAAGACCTGGGCGCATTCCAAGCTGCTGCACCGCACCCTCGCTTTCAGCATGAACCGCTTTGTCTCGCCCGAGGCCAACTGGCTCATCATGCGGCACTTCCATCTGGGCTCACAGATCCTCGCCTTCATCGGCGGCAACGCACCCACCAAGGTGGCGACCAACCCGTTGGAGCCGGAATCGATCGACGACATCAAGGACGAGTTGTTCCTCAAGCACGACCTGAACCTTTTCAACTTTGTCATTCGTCTGAACAAGACATTGCGTGCCCACGGCCAGCACATCGGGCCCGTGCCCGAGCCCGATTTTGCGATGCTGCGCGAGCCGCCACTGCGGCTGGAAGACATGCCGCGCGGTGCCTTCAACATCCTCGACCTGCAAAGCGCCATCGAGGTCTACACCCCTGTGTACCAGCTGCTGCTGACCGACAACGATTTCTGGCGCGCCAGCAACTCGTTACAGCTGGACGAAACCGTGGCCATCTATGCCGCCAAGATCCTGTCCTCGCCCGAGCATCTGGTGATGCTGAACAACAAGCACCCGCTGGTACCGCTTTCCACCTTGCGTGCGGGCCATCGGCTGGTATTGCATGGCCTCTCCACCGAAATGCTGCACTGCCTGCTGATACGCATGGCGACAGGGGAAACGCCCCTGCCCAGCCGTGAGATGGCCAAGGTGAAGCAAGCTGCCGAGCGCGTAATGGAGCACCGTGATTGAATCTGTTCTGAATGGCAGGGTTCTTGCTTGAAGCCCTAGCCATGACAAACCCATTCACGCATCTGTGATCTCCATGCCGAAGCCCTTCTCGCCCCCCGCTCACTGGGCCACCTGTGGCGCCCGCCATGTGGCCGTGTACGGCACCCTGCGCGCTGGCGGCATCAACGACATTGCGCGCCTGGACCCCGATATTGTTTGCTTGGGCCACACCACGCTCACCGGCACCTTGTATGACCTGGATTGGTATCCCGGCCTGCAGCTGCAGGGCACCCAGCAGGTGCTGGCCGAGGTCTACCCCATCGACGAGGCACTGGAACAGGCCATGGACCGCATCGAAGGCATCTGGCCCGAGGATGTGGGCGAGTACACCAAGCAGGTGCAGCGCCTGGTGGTGCATTGCGCGGATGGCAGCCAGCGCACCCTGAATGTACTGGTCTATGAAGCCCTGCCACCTACCGTATCGGGCAAACCAATACTGGCCGTGCGCGACTGGCTCGCCTGGTACCGGAGCCAGGGGCGCACCTATCCCGGCAACAGCTTTGCGCTCAATACGCAGAGGTCCTGACAAAAACCTGGAACAAGGATCGGTCAGACCGCCAGCAGCCCCTGCTTCTCAATGAAAGCCACCACCTCATCCAGCCCTTCCAGCGTTTTGAGATTGGTCATGACAAACGGCTTGAGTCCCTTGGCGGTTGTGCGCTGTTTCACGGTATCACTGCGCATGATGTCCAGATTGGCGCCCACATGCGGCGCGAGGTCGGTCTTGTTGATGACGAACAGATCGCTCTTGGTGATACCGGGGCCGCCCTTGCGCGGAATCTTCTCGCCTGCAGCCACATCGATCACATAGATCGTCAGGTCACTCAGCTCAGGGCTGAAGGTGGCAGCCAGGTTGTCTCCACCCGATTCGATGAAGACGATGTCGGCATCGGGAAAATCCTTGAGCATCCGGTCGATGGCTTCCAGATTGATCGACGCATCCTCGCGGATGGCGGTGTGCGGACAACCTCCGGTCTCTACCCCCATGATGCGTTCAGCAGGCAGCGCGCCGCTGATGGTCAGCAGGCGCTGGTCTTCCTTGGTGTAGATGTCGTTGGTGATCGCAATCAGATCCCACCTGTCACGCATGGCCTTGCAGAGCATTTCAAGGATCGTGGTCTTGCCCGAACCCACGGGCCCGCCAATGCCGACACGCAGCGGGGGCAGCTTCTTGCTGCGATGGGGAATATGGTGCAATGCGGATGTGTTCATGATCTGAAGAGCCTTGAATACTGGTGTTCATGCTGGGCAGAGAGAATCGCCAGCATAGGTGAAAACGCCTGCCGTGCGGCGTCTGGCAGCGCCAGTGCACAGGCAACGGCCTGCGGAATTTCCTGCGCAAGCCGCGCGAGAATGCGCTGCCCTGCACTCTGGCCCAAAGGCACCGCTTTGACAGCCGCCTGCACCAGGTTCTCTGCCCAGCCAAAGGCGTAGGCCAGCAACGCATCATGGGCCGATGCGCCCGCGCAATGCGCGGCAAACGAAAAGGCAATTGGGTAGCTCGCATCCTGCGCGGCCAGCCAGGTGACAGTGTCCAGAATCGATACCTGACCGGCATGGCGGTTCCGGAGCCACTCCACCAGGGAGCGCCCCATTTGCTCGGTCTGTAGCCGCAACTCGCTGCTCTCGCGCGTGGTGCGCACCCATTGGTTCAGCTCGGCAATGCGCGGCAGGTCTGTGGCTTGCCAGGCGCTTGCAGCCTGGGCGATCACGGCAATCTCGCCGCGCGACTGGCTCAGGTGCAGCTGCTGCACCAGCCAGTCGCCCGCTTCGCTTTCCGTGGTGACCAGCGACGCGTTGATGGCAGCCTCCAGGCCCTCGGAGTACGAAAATCCGCCAATCGGCAGCGCCGGCGATGCCAGCCACATCAGCTGCAGAAAGCTGTGTGCCAGCAGTGCAGGCTGCACTTCAGTGGTTGTGCCCGTGATCGTTGCCATGGTGGTGAGCGTGGTGGTGGCTGTGCCCGTCATGGGTGACATGCCCGCCATAAGCGCCCCCTTCGGGCTCAAAAGGCAGGTCGGCCTGCGCCACCTCCATGTGCATGCTGCGCAGCATGTCGGCCAGCACATGGTCGGGTTCGATCTTGAGGTGATCGGGTTGCAGCTCAATCGGCACATGGCGGTTGCCCAGGTGGTACGCGGCGCGCATCAGATCAAAGGGAGTTCCGTGCACAACGCAGGCCGTGATGCGCAGCACCTTCTGCGGTGCAGCCAGCACCCGGATCAACGATCCATCTTCAGCCACGAGCACATCGCCGCCGCGCACCGCCTGTCCGCGCGGCAAGAAAACGGCCAGCTCGCGCCCCTGGCTATCAACCGCAGAAAAACGTGATTTCTGGCGCACATCCCAGTCAAGCTCCACCGTGGCCGCGCGCTTGAGCAACACCGCCGCCAGCCCGTTGCCCGACACAATGCATTTGGATACCTGCAGCATGCCTTGCCTCATCGGATGGCTCGCGTCATGAAGCAACTATGGGGATCGAGCTGGTAGCTCCCAAACGGTTCACACAGCTCAAAGCCGTTGCGTGCATAAAACCTGCGCGCTGGCGTGAAAAACGGCTCAGTACCGGTTTCCAGGCTGATGCGTTCCACGCCACTGGCGCGTGCCTCATCCAAGACATGCGCAAGAATACGTTGTGCAGCATCACTGCCGCGGTATGCGCCCTGCACCCGCATGGTCTTGAGCTCGACATGGGCGGCGTCCAGTTGCTTGAGCGCGCAGGTGCCTACCAGCGCCGGGCCTTCCGGCTGCTGCATCCATGCAGTCCAGAACCGAATATCCGGCTGGCGCAGTTTCTCCACATCCAGTGCATGTACGCTTTCAGGTGGCGATACCTTGCGCATGTCGTCGAGATGCTCTTGCAAAAAGCAGATGACCAGTGGATCGGTCGCGGGATCCAGAACGAAATAAAGCTGCATCATTCACACACTCAGAATAAAAAGTACCGCTGCGCCATCGGAAGGCAGGCCGCAGGCTCACAGGTCAGCAACTGGCCGTTGGCCCGCACCGCGTAGGTCTGGGCATCGACCTCCATGTGCGGTGCCAGATCGTTATGCACCATATCGCTCTTTTTCACGCCACGTATGCCTTTGACGGCAGACAGCGTCTTGTGCAGGCCAAAGCGCTGGCCAATATCGGCGGCCAGCCCGGCTTGCGAGACAAAGGTGAGCGATGTCCTTGCAATCGCGCCGCCAAAGCTGCCGAACATGGGCCGGTAGTGCACGGGCTGCGGCGTGGGGATGGAGGCGTTGGGGTCACCCATGGCGGCCATGGCAATGAAGCCGCCTTTGAGAATGCACGTGGGCTTGACGCCGAAGAAGGCTGGCTTCCAGATCACGATATCGGCCCACTTGTCCACTTCCAGGCTGCCTACTTCGTGGCTGATGCCATGGGCAATCGCAGGATTGATGGTGTACTTGGCGATATAGCGCTTGATGCGGAAATTGTCGTTGCGCGTGCCATCCCCCGCGAGGGCACCGCGCTGCAGCTTCATCTTGTGCGCGGTCTGCCAGGTGCGCAGGATCACCTCGCCCACGCGGCCCATGGCCTGGCTGTCAGAGCTGAACATGCTGATGGCGCCAATGTCGTGCAGGATGTCTTCCGCAGCGATGGTCTCCTTGCGGATGCGGCTTTCGGCAAAAGCCAGATCTTCGGCAATGCCCGCATCCAGGTGGTGGCAGACCATGAGCATGTCCACATGCTCGTCCAGCGTATTCACTGTGTAGGGGCGCGTAGGGTTGGTGGAACTGGGCAGCACATTGGCCTCGCCCACCACCTTGAGGATATCGGGTGCGTGGCCGCCACCCGCGCCCTCGGTGTGGAAAGTATGGATGGTACGGCCCCTGAAAGCGGCCACCGTGTCTTCCACGAAGCCGCTTTCGTTGAGGGTATCGGTATGGATGGCGACCTGCGTGTCGGTGTCTTCGGCCACGGTGAGGCAGTTGTCGATGGCAGCGGGCGTACTGCCCCAGTCCTCGTGCAGCTTCAGACCGATGGCGCCTGCAGCAATCTGTTCATGCAGCCCCTGCGGCAGGCTCGCGTTGCCTTTACCCAGAAAGCCCAGGTTCATGGGAAAGGCATCAGCCGCCTGCAGCATGCGCTCCATGTTCCAGGGGCCGGGGGTGCAGGTGGTGGCAAAGGTACCTGTGGCAGGGCCTGTTCCCCCTCCAATCATGGTGGTGACGCCACTGGTCAGGGCCTCTTCGATCTGCTGCGGAGCGATGAAATGGATGTGGGTGTCAATGCCGCCAGCCGTGACAATGCTGCCTTCGCAACTGATGATCTCGGTGCCCGGGCCGATGATGATGTCCACACCCGGTTGCGTATCAGGGTTTCCGGCCTTGCCAATGGCGGCAATGCGTCCATCTTTGAGGCCGATGTCGGCTTTGACGATACCCCAGTGGTCGATGATCAAGGCATTGGTGAGCACCGTGTCCATGGCGCCTTGCGCGCGGCTGCGCTGGCTCTGTGCCATGCCATCACGAATGGTCTTGCCGCCGCCGAACTTCACTTCCTCGCCATAACCGCCCGCGCGCAGCGTGAAGTCCTGCTCCACTTCAATCACCAGATCGGTATCGGCAAGGCGCACGCGGTCACCGACCGTGGGGCCATAGGTTTCAGCGTAGGCGCGCTTTTCCATCGTAGCCATCAGAGCACTCCTTGCACCAGGCCGCAAAAGCCATACACCTCTCGGCTGCCACCAATATCCACCAGTTCAACCGTGCGCTGTTGCCCCGGCTCAAAGCGCACCGCCATGCCGCTGGCAATGTTCAGCCGCATGCCGCGCGCTACAGCGCGGTCGAATGCCAGACCCGCATTTGTTTCGGAAAAATGGTAGTGGGAGCCTACCTGGATGGGCCGGTCGCTGGCGTTGTGCACCACCAGCGTCACAGTGCGGCGGCCACTGTTGAGGGCGTGCGCACCCTCGTCGATCAAGAGTTCACCGGGGATCATGGCGTCTCCTGTCAGGCCAAACGAATCAGCAGGAAAGCGCCGAGCAGCGCAGTACCCACGCCACCCAGCCGAGCCAGCCATTGGTGGCGCTGCATCAACCCATGGCCCAACCCCATGCCTGTGATGTGCAGAATGGCCGACCCCAACGCCATCCCTGCCAGCGCACCCAGGGCCGCAAGGCCACCATCGCCTGCCAGCTCATACCCATGCGCTGCACCATGAAAGAATGCAAAGCCTCCTGCCAGCGCCGCCGCCGCAACCCAAGGCATCTTGCTTTGCACCGCCACCAGCAGGCCCAACGCCAATACCGAGGCAGCAACCATAGGCTCCACCCCCGGCACCCGCAGCCCGGCAAAACCTGCAACTGCGCCAACTACCAGCATGGCAACAAAAGCGACCGGTACACGCCAGGCGGCCTGAAGCCGAGGAAAGGCCAACACACTCCAGACGCCCACGGCCAGCATGGCTGCCAGGTGGTCAAGACCGGTGAACGGGTGCACCAGGCCCTGCACAAAGCTGTCCGCCAGGCCATGTGTGTGCGAGTGATCGCCGCCATGTGCCAGTGCAATGGCAGGCAGCATGGGCAGTGCGGCAAGGGTGATGGAAGTTACTTTTTTCATAACGATTTGGGTTGGACGACTATCGGGTTCGAGAGATTTCAGATGATGGGTTCGTGCACGGTGACGAGTTTGGTCCCGTCGGGAAAGGTGGCTTCGATCTGGATGTCCGGGATCATCTCGGCAATGCCGTCCATCACATCCGCGCGCGTCAGCACCGTGCGGCCTTCGCTCATCAACTGGGCCACGGTCTTGCCATCCCGCGCACCTTCCATCACAAAGGCACTGATGAGCGCCACCGCTTCCGGGTAGTTGAGTTTGAGGCCCCGGGCCATGCGACGCTCGGCCAGCAGAGCCGCCGTAAAGATCAACAGCTTGTCTTTTTCGCGTGGAGTGAGTTCCATGGAGGCTTGATTCCGTATCCTGAAGTATTTGCCGGTACACGCCATCGCGCGCCGGTGCCAAAGATATGGAATGACACAGTGCAATATTCGGGCCAACCGTGCACACCCTTGGAGCACAGGCACCAGAGACAGGCATTCCGGGGGATTGTGGCGCACCAAAACCAGCAAGCGATCCCCGCACGACCCCCAATTGGTGCACGCGCACTACAGCAGTGCGAAGCCGCGCCCCATCTCACCGCAGCGAATGCGAACCAAGCAGCCATCCGCGAGTAGATTTCAAAACTGGCACGCCTATTGCACTGCAGCACGCACGGTCAATCGTGACCGAACCCTTTTGTTGGAGTGGTGCAATGAATCGTCGTGGAACCCTGAACGTACTGGCAGCCTCGGTCTCCCTGGCTTACTTCTTCTCGTCTCCTGCGCAAGCACAGGACACCATCAAGGTCGGCGTGCTGCACAGCCTGTCAGGCACCATGGCCATTTCGGAGACCGTGCTCAAGGATACGGTGCTGATGGCCATCGACGACATCAACGCCAAGGGTGGTGTGCTGGGCAAGAAGCTGGAGCCCGTGGTGGTGGACCCTGCCTCCAACTGGCCGCTGTTCGCTGAAAAAGCCAAGCAGTTGATCACGCAG
The DNA here is from genome assembly GCF_050434545.1 of Comamonas sp. 4034. Classification (NCBI taxonomy): domain Bacteria; kingdom Pseudomonadati; phylum Pseudomonadota; class Betaproteobacteria; order Burkholderiales; family Comamonadaceae; genus Comamonas; species Comamonas sp. 4034. The sequence continues at coordinate 151,984 of NZ_JBNDIT010000009.1, forward strand.
GACAAGGTAGCCGTGGTCTTCGGCTGCTGGACCAGCGTATCGCGCAAATCGGTGCTGCCCGTGTTCGAGCAGAACAATGGCCTGCTGTTCTACCCTGTTCAGTACGAAGGTGAAGAGCTGTCCAAGAATGTCTTCTACACCGGAGCTGCCCCCAACCAGCAGGCAATTCCTGCGGTCGAGTATCTGATGAGCAAGGAAGGCGGTGGTGCCAAGCGTTTCGTGCTGCTAGGCACTGATTATGTCTACCCCCGCACCACCAACAAGATCCTGCGCGCCTTCCTCAAATCCAAGGGCGTGAAGGATTCCGACATCATGGAAACCTATACCCCCTTTGGCCACAGCGACTACCAGACCATCGTGGCAGATGTGAAGAAATTCTCCACCGGCGGCAAGACCGCTGTGATCTCCACCATCAATGGCGACTCCAACGTGCCCTTCTACAAGGAGCTGGGCAATGCGGGCCTCAAAGCCAAGGATGTGCCCGTGGTGGCCTTCAGCGTGGGCGAGGAAGAGCTGCGCGGCGTGGACACCAAGCCACTGGTAGGACACCTGGCAGCGTGGAACTACTTCATGAGCGTGAAGAACCCTACCAACACCGCTTTCATCAAACAGTGGAGCGATTACGCCAAGGCCAAGAACATTGCGGGCCACAAGGACAAACCGCTGACCAACGACCCGATGGAAGCCACCTGGATCGGCATCCACATGTGGAAGCAGGCCATCGAAAAAGCCAAGAGCACGGATACCGACAAGGTCATCGCTGCCATGGCCGGCCAGACCTTCGCTGCACCAGACGGCTTCACCGTGAAGATGGACGAGAAGAACCACCACCTGCACAAGCCCGTGATGGTGGGTGAGATCAAGGCCGATGGCCAGTTCAATGTGGTCTGGAAAACCAAGGGCCCAATCAAGGCACAGCCCTGGAGCCCCTATATCGAAGGCAATGACAAGAAGAAGGACGAGCCGGACGGCAAGAGCAGTTCCTGATTGCATGCTGCCCGGTCTGCGCAATGCCGACCGGGCAATATCAAGTATCAAAACAATAGCTAATGGCGCTTAATGGATAAGCGCTGAAGGTTGATTCAACCATGAACATCCTGCACAAAGCCATGGCCGCAGCCTTGGGCTTGCTGCTGTCCCTGTCCTGCCACGCGCTGACCGCCGAACAGACCTTTGCCATGGCGGCTGCCGAAGACAATGATGCGCGCGCTGCGGCCATCAACGCCGCCGTGCTGGAGCCTGACGACGGCGGCAGGCTGGCCGCCTATCTGCAGGCGCTTGCCGATGACGCTGTACGCACAGCCGGTGGCAAGGCCTTTGTCATCCAGGGCGAGCGTGCCATCGATCCCGCCACCGGTGCAGTCACCACACTGCCCGCTGATGCCGAGGAGATCGTCAACAACAACTACCTGCGCGGCGTGATCGAATCCGCTCAGGCTGCACTGGCGCTGAACAGCGCCGATGTGCAGGCCCGCCGTGCAGCGGCGCAAAAGCTGGCGGCAGAACCCGATGCCGCTCGCCTGCCGCTGATCGACAAGGTGCTGGCAGGTGAACAGGATGCACAGGTCAAAGCCATGCTGGAGCGCGCCAAGGCTGCCAGCCTGCTGGGCAGCGAGGATTCTGCCGAGCGTCTGCAGGCTGTACAACAACTGGCGCAGATCCACACCCCGGAGACACAGCTACTGCTGAACCAAAGGCTGGCCGACGAGAGCGATCCTGCGGTGCAGAAGGCAATCCGCTCTGCGCTGTCATCCATTGCCGAATCGCTGGCCTGGGGCGAACGGCTGGGCGCCATCTTCAGCGGTCTGAGCCTGGGCTCCGTGCTGCTGCTGGCAGCGCTGGGCCTGGCCATCACCTACGGGCTCATGGGCGTGATCAACATGGCGCATGGCGAGCTGATCATGATCGGTGCCTATGCCACGTACCTGGTACAGGTGTTGTTCCAGCGCTGGATGCCTGAGTCCGCCTTCGGCTGGTATCTGGTCGTGGCCGTGCCAGTGTCCTTCATCGTCGCCGCGCTGGTAGGCGCTGTGCTGGAGCGTGGCGTGATCCGTTTTCTCTATGGCCGTCCGCTGGAGACGCTGCTGGCCACCTTCGGCATCAGCCTGGTATTGCAGCAGACGGTACGCAGCCTGTTCGGAGCGCAGAACGTAGGGGTCGAAAACCCCGCCTGGATGAGCGGTGGCGTTTCACTGTTGCCCAATCTCACGCTGCCGTTCAACCGCATTGCCATCATCTTGTTTGCCTTTGCAGTGCTGGGCGCCGTGGCCTTCATGATCGCCCGAACGCGGCTGGGCCTTTTCGTACGCGGCGTCACGCAGAACCGCGCCATGGCCTCGTGCGTTGGCGTGAACACTGCCCGCACCGACACCTATGCATTCGCACTGGGCTCCGGCATTGCCGGTCTCGCCGGCTGCGCCTTGAGCCAGATCGGCAATGTGGGCCCCGACCTGGGCCAGAACTACATCGTCGACTCCTTCCTGGTCGTGGTGCTGGGCGGTGTGGGTCAGTTGGCGGGCACGGTATACGCTGCGCTGGGGCTGGGCGTGCTGTCCAAGCTGCTCGAAGGCTGGGCCGGTGCAGTACTCGCCAAGATTGCCGTGCTGCTGTTCATCGTCGTGTTCATCCAGAAACGCCCGCAAGGCATCTTTGCCCTCAAGGGCCGAAGCGCCGAAGCCTGACCATACCTATGACAACCGATCTGCCAACATCCATGCAACTACCCAGGCCCGATCCTCTGCTCGGCACTCGGGGCTGGGCCATCTTTCTGGCTGCACTCATCGCGGTATGCGCCATGGCGCCCGCCCTCAACCTGCTGGTGCCCGAGGGCAGTGCGCTGCATCTGTCCGACTATCTGGTGGGCCTGATGGGAAAATTCATGTGCTATGCCATCGTGGCCCTGGCCATCGACCTGATCTGGGGCTACACCGGCATCCTGAGCCTGGGCCATGGCCTGTTCTTTGCATTGGGTGGCTATGTGATGGGCATGTACCTCATGCGCGAAGCAGCAGGCCCCGATGCGCTGCCGGCGTTCATGGGTTTTCTGGACTGGAAGGAACTGCCCTGGCACTGGGCGCTGTCGGGCAGCTTTGTGGCCACCGTGCTGATGGTGGTTCTGGTTCCGGGCGTGATCGGTGGCGTATTCGGCTATTTCGCCTTCCGTTCGCGCATCAAGGGCGTGTATTTTTCCATCATCACCCAGGCGCTCACCTATGCGGCCATGCTGCTGTTCTTCCGCAACGAGACTGGCTTTGGCGGCAACAACGGCTTCACGGGCTTCAAGACCCTGCTGGGCTATTCGCTGAACACGCAAGCCATGCATGTGCTGTTGTTTGCGCTGTCGGGGCTGGCGTTGCTGGGCTGCTTTCTGTTCTCGCGCTGGCTGATTCGCAGCAAATACGGCCGCGTGCTGCAGGCCGTGCGTGATGCCGAATCGCGCACCATGTTCTGCGGCTACAACCCCTTGCCCTACAAGCTGTCGATCTGGATCATCTCGGCCATGATGTGCGGCCTGGCCGGTGCGCTGTATGTGCCCCAGGTTGGCATCATCAACCCCAGCGAGATGAGCGTGGGCAACTCGATCGAAATGGCTGTGTGGACGGCTGTGGGTGGCCGCGCAAGTCTGGTAGGCCCCATCATTGGTGCTTTCGCCGTCAATGGTGGCAAGAGCTGGCTCACCGTGGCGGCTCCCGAATACTGGCTGTATGTGCTGGGCGCACTGTTCATCGTGGTGACCTTGCTCATGCCAGGCGGCCTGATCCGTCTTCCAACGCAGATCCGCGAATGGAAGAACAAGCGCCGCGCACTGACGCAACCATCTGCCCCCCAGCAAGGAGTTCAGGCATGACCCCCGACCTGATGCAATCGGGCAGCGAACGCCTGCAGCAGTACCGCACGGAGCGTCGCAGCGAAGGCCGCACCGAATCAGGTGGGCGCAGTGCCAGCATGGCAAGGCCCGTGGTGGCCGGAGAGGTGGATACCACCCACGGCCGCATCCTCTACCTGGAAGATGTGCATGTGAGCTTTGATGGTTTCAAGGCCATCAACGGATTGAACCTCGACATTGCCCCTGGCGAGCTGCGCTGCATCATCGGCCCCAATGGCGCAGGCAAGACCACCATGATGGACATCATCACTGGCAAGACCCGGCCTGACAGCGGCACCGTGTTCTTCGGCTCTACCATCGATCTGCTGCGCTACAACGAGCCCGAAATTGCCGCCATGGGGATTGGCCGCAAGTTCCAGAAGCCCACGGTGTTCGAGCAGCTCTCCGTGTTCGAGAACCTGGAGCTGGCACTCAAGACACACAAAGGTGTTGCGGCATCCATGCGCTTTGCCCTCCATGGCGCCCAGAAGGACCGCATTGCCGAAGTACTGCACACCATTCATCTGGCAGGCAGCGTGAACCGGCAGGCAGGCCTTTTGAGCCATGGCCAGAAGCAGTGGCTGGAAATTGGCATGCTGCTGGTGCAAGAGCCCCAGTTGCTGCTGTTGGACGAACCCGTTGCCGGCATGACGGACGAGGAAACAGCGCGCACGGCGGAGCTGTTTCTCACCCTCAAAGGCAGGCATTCACTGATGGTGGTGGAGCACGACATGGGCTTCATCGGCACCATCAGCGAGAAAGTCACAGTGCTTTGTGATGGCGCTGTGCTGGCCGAAGGCACCCTCGCCCAGGTGCAAGCCGACGAGCGCGTGATCGAGGTGTACCTTGGCCGCTGATTTCTGTAAAACAGTCGCTGCCCGCATTGGATAGCCGGGCGCAGGACGCAAAAAATGCTTGAAGTTCACAACCTGCACCAGTACTACGGCGGCTCGCACATTCTGCGCAATGTCAGCGTGAAAGCCGAGATCGGCAAAATCACGGTCCTGCTGGGCCGCAACGGCGTTGGCAAGACCACGCTGCTCAAGAGCCTGATGGGTCTGGTGCCCATCAAGAGCGGCCGCATTGAATGGCAGGGCCTGGACATTGCGCGCAAGACGCCCTACGAGCGTGCGCGCAGCGGCATCGGCTATGTGCCGCAAGGGCGCGAGATTTTTTCGCGCCTGTCGGTAGAAGACAATCTGCGCATGGGATTGTCGTACTGCCCTGCGCGTACCCGTATACCGGGTGAGCTGTACGAGCTTTTCCCGGTATTGAAGCAGATGCTGCACCGGCGCGGCGGCGATCTCTCGGGCGGCCAGCAGCAGCAGCTTGCCATCGCACGCGCGCTGGCGCCACAGCCCCAGATACTGATTCTCGATGAGCCTACCGAAGGCATACAGCCCAGCATCATCAAGGACATCGGCCGCGTGATCCGCATGCTGGCCGACCGCGGCGATATGGCCATTCTGCTGTGCGAGCAGTACTATGACTTTGCCGAAGAACTTGCCGATCACTATGTGGTGATGGAACGCGGCGAAGTGATTGCCGCAGGTCCCGGCAATGAAATGCAGCAAAAGGACATCCGGAAACTGGTGGCAATCTGACCCATGGCCTGGCATGCGCAATTGGCGCTTGATTACCGCAAGCAGCAAGACAAGACCGCCCTGCACTTCACGCACGACGGCCCGCTGCGCATTCTCAAGAGCCTCTACCCCGAAGGCGCCAGCATCTGCCACAACGTGCTGGTACATCCTCCTGGAGGACTGGTTGGTGGCGATGTGCTTGATATCAGCGTACAGGTGCGGGAAGGCGCGCATGCCCTGGTGACCACCCCAGGCGCCACACGTTTCTACAAAAGCAATGGCCAGTCCGCGCTGCAGCGCACCCGGCTCGTGCTAGAGACTGGGGCAAGGCTGGAATGGCTGCCGCTGGAAGCCATTGCCTACAACGCCTGCGATGCCGCCAACCACCTGGAGTTCAAACTTTCCGAAGGCGCCCAACTGCTGACCTGGGATGTGACGGCATTGGGCCTGCCCATGGCGAACCAGCCTTTTGCATGCGGGCGCTTCACCCAGCATATGGAATGGCCTGGTCTCTTTCTGGAGCGCGGCCTCATCAGTGCGCAAGACCATCTGTTGCTGGACGGAGCTTTGGGTTTGTCTGGACAACGCTGCATGGGCAGCCTGATTTTTGCAAGCGGCACACCGCTTGCCCGCCCCCAGCGCGAAGCGCTGCTGGAGAGCACACACGGGCTGCTGCAGGCAGCGCCCCAAGGCACCGTCTGCGGCGTTACCGCGCCCAACGCGCATATGTTGGTGCTGCGCGGCCTCGCGCCTGTGGTGGAGCCGCTCATGCAGGTGTGGAAGACCGTGTGGGCGCATTGGCGCAGCGAGCTGTGGAGTCTGCCCGGCACAACGCCCCGCATCTGGTCGATGTAGCGCTGTCTCTCTGTCTTTGGCGGCCTGTCGAACCTGGCGCGCTGAAGGAATCAGGCGCCGTCGATCAGGAGTTCGATATCCTTGGCCAAGGTGTCCACCGGTGTGCCATACCGGCTGTAGAGGCGCAGACGCCCTTGCGGATCGAAGATGTAATCACCAGCGGTGTGGTCCATGGTGTAGCTGGCCGGTGTCTGGCCATCCACCTTCTTGTAGTAGATCTTGAAGTCCTTGGCCATCTTCGCCAGTTCCTCGTCGCTGCCACGCAGCGCCAGAAAGCTCGGGTCAAAGTTGGCAATGTAGGACTTGAGCATTTCGGGCGTATCGCGGGCCGGATCCACCGTGACAAAGACCACTTGCAGCTTGTCGCCCTTGGCGCCCAGCTTTTGCTTGACAGCCGCCAGATCGCTCAAGGTCGTGGGACACACGTCCGGGCACTGGGTATAGCCAAAGAACAACAAGGTCACCTTGCCCTGGAAATCGGCCATGGTGCGGCGCTGGCCATTCTGGTCAGGCATCGCAAAATCCTGTGCGTATTCCTTGCTGCCTGTCAGGTCGATCGCATTGAAGCTGGCCTTGGGCTGGCTTTGTTTGCATGCAGTCAGGGTACCTGCAGCGCCCGCCACCAGGGCGCCTGCAGCCATCCATCGAAGAGCATCACGCTTTTTCATCACATATCACCAGGTTACATAGTGGTCGACCAGCAAGGCGGCAAACAGCACACTCAGGTAGACCAGCGAAAAGCGGAAGGTCTTGCGGGCCAGAGCGTCGGAATAGCTGCGCCACAACGCGACAGCGTAGCCAAAGAAGCCTGCGCCCAGTACCACGGCAGCCACCAGATAGATCCACGAGCTCATCTGAATGATGAAAGGCAAAAGGCTCGCGGCGAACAACACCACCGTATAGAGCACGACCTGCACACGGGTGTAATAGTTCCCGTGCGTCACGGGCAGCATGGGCAGGCCCGATTTGCGGTAATCCTCCACCCGGTACAGTGCCAGGGCCCAGAAGTGTGGGGGCGTCCACAGGAAGATGATGAGAAACAGCAGCAGCGATTGCGGCGCGACATCGCCGGTCATCGCAGCCCAGCCCAACACAGGCGGCATTGCACCGGATGCACCGCCAATCACGATGTTCTGTGGCGTCAGGGGCTTGAGAATCACCGTGTAGATGATGGCGTATCCCACGAAGGTGGCAAAGGTGAGCCACATGGTCAACGCATTGACCCAGAAATACAGAATGGCCGAACCCGCCGCGCACAGGGCCGCAGAAAACAGCAAGGTCTGGCTGTTGGAGAGTTCACCACGCGCCGTGGGGCGCCAGGCCGTACGCTTCATGCGCGCGTCGATGCTCTGCTCCACCAGACAGTTGAAGGCCGCAGCAGCGCCGGCCACCAGCCAGATACCGGCGCAGGCAATCGCCATCAGCGACAGCTCGGACGCCGAAGGCAGACCCGGCACTGCCAGCACCATGCCGATCAATGCGCAAAACACGATCAACTGCACTACCTTGGGTTTGGTCAATGCATAGAACTGCGCAAAGCGGTTCGGCATCGGGGCAGCGGCAAGTTCGGTCATCGGAGCACTCAGTCTTTGTTCCATACAGCAATTCAGGCCGCAGCTTCGCCACGGCGGATTTCACGGTGCGTGCTGCACCACATCCAGGTCAGCACCACCATGATGGCCGCAGCGCCGCCGGTGTGCAACACGGCGGCCACGATGGGCCAGTCCAGCACCACATTCGACAGCCCGGTGGCAAACTGCAACACGGTCAACCCGATCAGCCACCGCCGCTGCGAGGCCAGTTGCGGCACGGTGTGCAAACGCCAGCCCAGCCAGAGCAGCGCCGCAATCACCAAGTAGGCAAACAGCCGGTGCACATAGTGGATGGCAACCAGCGCTTCATAGCTGATGTGCGAGCCATCGGCCAAGAAGCCCAGAGGGCGCCAGATCTGGAAGCCATCGAAATTCATCGCTGGCCACCAGGCACCATTGCACTGCGGAAAGGTGGTGCAGGCCAGCACCGCGTAATTGGTGCTCACCCAGCCACCCAAGGTGACCTGCACGAACACCAGCGCTGCGGCAGCCGCGATCACCCAGCGCAGCACCTGCGGCACTGGGACTAACCCGAGATTATCGGCAAATTGCGTCTGGCGCGTTGCCTGCACGGTTAATAGCATCAACAGCACCGTGCCACCCAGCAGATGCAAGGTGACGATGGCCGGAAAGAGCTTCATCGTCACCGTCAACGCGCCAAACGCCCCCTGTATCAGCACCCACACCAGGGTTGCCGTGGGCCACCAGGGACTGATGGGTTCGTGCTCCTGACGCCTGCGGCGCACCCATGCGCTGGCAGTGAGCACGATGATGAGACCCCCGACCGCTGTCGCCAGATAGCGGTGAATCATCTCCACCCAGGCCTTGCCGTGCGTGACCGGGCCAGTGGGCATGGCCTGCTGCGCTGCCGATATTTCGGCGTGCGCGCCAATCGGGCTGGCATTGCCGTAGCAACCCGGCCAATCGGGGCAACCCAGACCCGAATCAGTCAGGCGCGTGAAGGCGCCAAACATCACCAGATCAAAAGACAGGAACAGGGTGAGCACCGCCAGCACCTGCAGGCGCTTGAGCGGCGTTGCGCCCCGGTGCCGCCACCAGATCCAGGCAACAGGCCCCAGCGCAATGATGGCGCCCGTGAGCAATACCCGCGCCAGCGGTGCGAAATCGTACAGATCCTGCGAAGTCATACTCTCAAAAACTCAGGGATGCACTTCATGCATCGAACGGAAAACAGCCGCAGCGGGTTGGAGCGCAGGCCAGCAACCCGCCTGGCCCGAAGGCCAATCAGCAAGAGAAGGGGCCATGGGCACGCTAACGCCCCTCCTTGTCCCAGCTGGAGGAGGCACGCAGCAGTCTTTCCAGATCCTTGCGGGCCTTGGCTGCATCACTCTGGCTCAATCTGGCGGGAAAGCGCATCATCCAGTGGCCCAGCGGGTCCACCACGTATAAGTGATCTGCCAGTTGTGCACCAGAAGCCGGTGCCAGCCATTGCGCCACCGCCGCCTGCGGCATGCGCAATACAGTGGCCTGCGAAAGCGCAGGGCGCATGGTTTCGGCTGGTGTGCCACCGTCAGTGATCAACCATACCCAGTCCACCCGCTCCTTCTCTCGCCCCATGCTCTCGCGCAACTGGCGCTGAAGGTAAAGATTGTTCTGACAGATGTCGTCGCAGGCGGCGGGCGATGCGCTCACCAGCAGCCATTGCCCCTTGAGGCTCTGCAGATCGAACGCCTTGCCATCCAGCGTCTGCACCTGCATGGCAGGAAGGGTTGGCTGCTGGACAACCAACTCACCAAAATTACGGCGGCCTTCGGGGCGGATCACATAGTAGGTGAAGTACGAAGCGATCACCGGCGCTGCGCACACCAGCAGCACCAGGAACATCTTGATGCGGCCACTGCGCGAGCGCTCTGCGGCATCGATGGCATCGCCCGCCTGGGCGGCGGGCAAGCTGTGCACGGTCAGGCCCAGCAATTCCTCATCCGCCGGTGGCGGGGCTTGGGTGGCGGCGGCGCCTGCGGACACTTTGGACAATTTGGAACCAGACATAAAGGATGGCAATCAGGCTACACAGGCCAAACCATTGAAACGCATAACCATAATGCTTTTCCACGCCGCTGCCTACCACAGGCCAGTCGCGTGCAAGGCCATCGGAGGCAGCACCGGTTTCCACCACCGTCAATGCGGCCAGGGGCACGCCGATCTCTCGGGAGAAACTCGCAGTGTCGAGATTCTGACGGATCTGGGATACCCCTGAGGCATTGGCTGGCGTCTGCAACTCCAACAGGCGCGCAGGCTGGCTGGCAATGCGCCCCTGCACCTGCACACGGCCGGAAGGCGTCTGTACCGTTGGCAACGCAGCTCTGTTCTCAAAATTACGGGGCACCCAGCCGCGCTGCACCAGTACGGTCTGCGACAGGTTCGACCCAACAGGTCCAGTTGGCCCTGCCAGGCGCAGCGGTGTCAGCACATAGAAACCAGGCCTGCCCTGCATCTGGCGATTGTCCAGATAGACCGTATGCTGCGGCAGCCATTCGCCTTGTAAAACCACCTGTCGATGCAGCAATTCTTCTTGCGCAGAAAGCGCCAGTGGCACCAGCAGGCTGTGACCATCCAGCGCAGGCATGGCAACACGCGCATCAAGCTGCGTCTGGTAGGCTTCCTTCTCTGCAGCGCGGCGCAGTTGCCAGCGTCCGAGCGATGCCGTCACCAGCATGGCGATCACTGCCGCCATGGTGATGATGGCAAAACGCAGGCGCACCTTGCGGGCGCCGCTGGCAACAGTGGAATCCGCTACATCAGCCATGGCTGGCGGCACCCTGCAATGCGCTGTTCATGTAAACGCTTCCTGCAAATTCCGAGAGAAAAACATGCGACTGGCTTTCATCCCCATGGTTATACCTCGCCCCACGCACCGAATCGGTAGCGCGGGTGATAGCGGATGGTGCAGGCGCTGCATCTGCGCAAGAATAGATGCCTAATTGCTTATTGGTGTCTGAGAGACAAGCGCCTTTGCTCGCAAGACAAAAGCGCATTGCGCGACAACACCCGGAGTTTTCCATGAAGATCATCATCGCACTCGCCTTTGTCGTCATCATTGCCAGCCTGGCATCTGCCCTCATCTTCATGATGCGCGGCAGTCGGGAGGATGGCGCCGGCAACAAGCGCATGGCCTGGGCGCTCACGGTGCGGATCGGGATCTCGGTGCTGGTGTTCCTGTGCATTCTGATTGCCTGGAAGCTGGGCTATATCCAGCCCCATGGAATTCCTGCGGGCTCCTGAACCACCACCGACCCAACAGCAAAAAAGCGCCGTGAGGCGCTTTTTTGCTGAGCTGGATGCAACTTACATCCAATACACCAGTATGTACAGGCCCAGCCAGACCACGTCCACAAAGTGCCAATACCAGGCAGCCCCTTCGAAGCCAAAGTGCTTCTTGGCGGTGAAATGGCCTTTTTGCAGCCGCAAGGTGATGACCAGCAGCATCAACATGCCGACAAACACGTGCAACCCATGAAAGCCCGTAAGCATGTAGAAGGTGGAGCCGTACACGCCCGAATTGAGCTTGAGATTCAGCTCGGTGTAGAGGTGGTGGTACTCGTAGCCCTGCACGAACAGGAAGATCACGCCCAGCAGCACCGTCATCCACATGAACTTGATGCACTTGGCACGGTGGTCGTCCCGCAGCGCATGGTGGGCAATGGTGAGGGTGACGCCCGAAGTCAGCAGCAACGCGGTATTGATCGTAGGCAGCCAGAAAGGCCCCACCGTCTGGAACGGATCGACTGTGCCTGCGGGTGACGCGGTCGCACCGGGCGACACGCTGGGCCAAGCCGCCTTGAAATCAGGCCACAGCAAGGCGTTGTCCAGGCTGCCCAGCGTAGGCACCGAATGCGCGCGCGCCCACCACAGTGCCGTGAAGAATGCGCCAAAGAACATGACTTCGGAGAAGATGAACCAGCTCATGCTCCAGCGGTAGGACATGTCGATGCGGTGGCTGTACTTGCCTGCCTGGCTCTCATGGATGGCATCGCCAAACCACTGGTACAGCACAAACAGCCACCAGACCGTGCCCAGGAGCAGCACGTACTTGGCCCAGTCATGGCCATTGACCCAATTGCCCGCCCCGACGATCATCAGGCCCAGGCCGATGGCCGCCATCACCGGATGCCGCGATTCTGCGGGAACAAAGTAGTACGGCGTAGCGCCATGGGGTGTCGCACTCATCTCAGCTCCTGATATCTCGTTTTCTAGCTACTGAAATACTCTACTCAAACCAACCAATGCACCAGGGCCATCAGCCCCAGCACAAACAAAGCCAGGGCCACCAGGCCTACGGCGATGACTTGCAGCGGCGTGATCTGCGCGCCGTCCTGCTGCCACTCCGATCCCTTGCGAACGCCCAGCAAAGACCACAGCACCGCCTGCACCGTGCGCCACACGCTGCCTTTGCGCTGTCCGGGTTGCGGTGTCGGGCTGGGTGCTGGCATCACGATGACCCTGGTTCTGCTGCCGCAGCAGCCGCCGTGGGCACGACCACCGGAGCACCCGGTGTCTTGCCGCCCACTTCAAAGAAGGTATAGGACAAGGTGATCGTCGTCACATCCTTCGAGAGCTTGGGGTCGATGACGAAGGCCACCGGCCACTCCTTTCTCTCACCCGGATCCAGCGTGTACTGGTTGAAGCAGAAACACTCCAGCTTGTTGAAGTAGGGAGCGGCCTGCTTGGGCGCATAGCTGGGAATCGCCTGCGCCGCCATGCGGTGGTTCTGCTCGTTGCGAAACTCGTACATCACCGTGCTCAGCTCCCCTGGGTGCACCTTCATCGAAGCCACTGCGGGCTTGAAGCTCCAGGGGCCACGTGCATTGGCATCGAACTCCACCGTGATGGTGCGGCTCTCGTCCACCTGGGTATTGAGCTTGACGTTTTTCCCGGCAGTACCGTTGCCCGGCACATCGCGCTCGGTCAAGGCCAGAATGTTGATTCCGGTGACTTCGCAGATGCGCTTGTACAGCGGGATCAGCGCATAGCCAAAGGCAAACATGCCCAAGGCTACGACGGCCAGCTTGCCCACCATCTTGACGTTGTCTGCGTGTCGCACTCTTGCTTGCTCCTGTTCGCTCGCCGTACTGCCTACAGCACCGTCATCTTCACCAGAAACCCGATGAAGAAGACCAGCGCCACCGACGCCAGAATCAGCGCCAGCCGGATATTTGCCTTGCGTTGTTCAGGCGTTGTCATCTACAGATCCAATCAGCCAATGACCTTGGTGGCCGTGGCGTCCAGCTTGGGAGGGCTCTCGAAGGTGTGGAATGGTGCTGGCGAGGGCACTTCCCACTCCAGGCCTTCAGCGCCTTCCCACGGCTTTTGCGGAGCCTTTTCGCCATGGCGGCGCATGCCGGGCCACACCACGAACACAAAGAAGTACACCTGCATCAGACCGAAGCCGAATGCGCCGATCGACGCAATCATGTTGAAATCGGCGAACTGCATGGGGTAGTCGGCATAGCGACGCGGCATGCCGGCCAGACCCAGGAAGTGCATGGGGAAGAAGGTGATGTTGAAGGTGATGAGCGAGCCCCAGAAGTGGATGCGGCCACGCGCTTCGGAATACATCACACCCGTCCACTTGGGCGCCCAGTAGTAATAACCGGCAAACATCGAAAACAGCGAGCCAGCCACCAGCACGTAGTGGAAATGCGCCACCACGTAATAGGTATCCTGCAACTGGATGTCGATGGGTGCCATCGACAGGATCAGGCCCGTGAACCCGCCCATCGTGAACACGAAGATGAAGCCCACGGCAAAAAGCATCGGCGTCTCGAACGTCATCGAGCCGCGCCACATCGTGGCCACCCAGTTGAAGATCTTCACGGCCGTCGGCACCGAGATCAGCATGGTCGCGTACATGAAGAACAGCTGGCCGGTCACCGGCATGCCGGTGGTGAACATGTGGTGCGCCCACACGATGAAGGACAGGATGGCAATGGCCGCCACAGCATAGACCATGGATGCATAGCCGAACAGCTTCTTGCGGCTGAAGGCCGGAACGATCTGGCTCACGATGCCGAAGGCCGGCAAAATCATGATGTAGACCTCGGGGTGGCCGAAGAACCAGAAGATGTGCTGGTACATGACCGGGTCGCCGCCGCCCGCAGGGTTGAAGAAGCTCGTGCCAAAGTGACGGTCGGTCAGGGTCATGGTGATGGCGCCTGCCAGCACGGGCATCACGGCAATCAGCAGGTATGCGGTGATCAACCAGGTCCAGCAGAACATGGGCATCTTCATCAGCGTCATGCCGGGGGCGCGCATGTTCAGGATGGTGACGATGATGTTGATCGACCCCATGATCGACGAAGCACCCATCACGTGCATGGCGAAGATGCTGGTGTCCATGGACGGACCCATCTGCAGCGTGAGCGGTGCGTACAGGGTCCAGCCCGCAGCGGGCGCGCCGCCAGGCATGAAGAACGAGCCCACCAGCATCAGGCCTGCAGGAATCATCAGCCAGAAGCTGAAGTTGTTCATGCGCGCAAAGGCCATGTCGGATGCACCGATCTGCAACGGAATCATCCAGTTCGCAAAGCCCACAAAGGCCGGCATGATGGCGCCAAACACCATGATCAGGCCATGCATGGTGGTGAGCTGGTTGAACAGCTCAGGGTTGACCAGTTGCAGGCCGGGCTGGAACAGCTCGGCGCGGATCAGCAGCGCCAGCACGCCGCCCACCATCAGCATGGTGAACGAGAACAGCAGGTACAGCGTGCCGATATCCTTGTGATTGGTGGCAAACACCCAGCGGCGCCAACCGGTGGGCGCGCCATGGTGGTGGTCATCGTGGCCATGCGCATCATGGCCGTGGCCAGTGTGGCTGTGGTCTGTAGGGAGAACGGCGCTCATAGTTCTTGACTCCGATAGCTCTTCGTGTGCTGGACTGGTGGGGCTTTATGGCGCAGCAACAATGTCTACGCGGCGCGCCTGGCTGTCAGCGCCCTGTCCTGCAGTAATGGTTTCTGGCTTGCGCATCTCGATGCGCCCATCGGCTACGCCGTTGTCTGTCAGCATCTTGGCCACTGCCTGGGCGCGCAGCTTGGCGAGTTCGGCGTTCTGATCGGCATTGCCGGTGGAATCGACATAACCGGACAGTACCACCTTGCCAGCCTGGGTGGCCAGGGCGCCCGCCGCCTTCTTGACGGTGGCCTGCGCGTCGCTGTCCAGATCGCTCTTGCCGCTGCCGAAAAACACCTGGAATGGACCCGCTTCTGCAGCCGGTGCGGCAGCAGCAGGGGCTGCTTGTGCATCGGCAGCCGGCGCAGCGGGTGCGGGGGCTGCAGCACCAGCAGCAGGCGCTGCGGAGCCCCCGCCCTCAGGGAACTTGCCACCGCGTGCAGCCACGAACTCGGCGGGTTGCACCATGGTGCCGGTCTTGTTGCTCCAGTGATTCTTGGCAAAGGTCACCACGGCGGCCAGGTCGGTATCGCTCAATTGCTTCCAGGCGGGCATGGCGCCATTGGCGCGGCCTTCCAGCACGGCGTGCATCATGTCTGCCGTGGGGCCCAGCACCACGGGACTGCCGTCAAGTGCCTTGATGGGGCCTGCGCCCTTGCCATTGGCCTGGTGGCAGGCCGCGCAATTGGCCGCATAGACCTTTTCGCCACGGGCCACCAGATCGGCCAGCACCCAGACCTTGTTCGGATCGTCCGCCTTGGCAGCCAGCTTCTTCTTCTGGTCTGCCACCCATGCGGAATAGTCATCAGCCGACAGCACCTTCACGTGGATAGGCATGTAGGCATGCTCCTTGCCGCACAGCTCTGCGCACTGGCCGTAGTAATCGCCTGTTTTCTCGGCACGGAACCAGGTATCGCGCACGAAGCCGGGGATCGCATCCTGCTTGATGCCAAAGGCAGGCACCATGAAGGAGTGGATCACGTCCGCAGCCGTGGTGATGACACGCACCTTCTTGTTGACGGGCACCACCAGCGGGTTGTCGACGCGCAGCAGATAGTCATTGGGCGCCTTGGAGACATCGCCGCTGTTGGACATGGCACGCTGGCTGCTGTCCAGGGTGGAGACAAAGCTCAGGCCTTCACCTTCGCCCGTCAGGTAGTCATAGCCCCATTTCCACTGGTAGCCGGTCACCTTGACGGTCAGGTCCGCATTGGTGGTGTCTTTTTGCGCCACCAGCACCTTGGTGGCAGGCAAGGCCATCAGGATGACGATGACAAAAGGCAGAACCGTCCAGGCAACTTCCACTGTGACCGATTCATGGAAATCCGCGGCCTTGGCCCCTTTGGATTTGCGGTGCTTCCAGATCGAATAGAACATCACCGCAAACACACCAACGAAGATGATGGTGCAGATCCACAGCATCATCCAGTGCAGGGTATGCTGTTCTTCGGCAATCTTGGTAACCGGGGGAGGCAGGTTCATCTGCCCGACTGCAGGGCCGCCCGGCAGGCTCTGCACTGCGTGCGCTGCAGTTGCCAAACCTACGCCAGCCACCAACAGCAAAGAAGCCAGTTTTTGAGAAACACTTTTCATAGTTGTCACTTACTTCTCAACGTCTCATCGTTATGAAGTGCAAGGCACCATGTGGGGGAAACATGGAGCCGCGTGGTGCACCTTTGGCCGAGCGCACCTGCGGTTGCACTCATGCCACTTTGTCATCAAACCGAGCATGGCGTGAACTGCGCAATATTGCAACCCATGCAATCCCGGGATCATAGGGCTTTCACAACAGAAGCCCTTCAGGCACTAGACAGCCGTCGCAATTGGCGTTCCACGCCAGCCCCCGGTACCGGGCTTGTCTCCGGTGTGGCCCGAGCCCTTGGCGGTGTACCACCGGTTGCCCATATCGGCAGCGCCTTGCGCGGCAGCGGTCACTTACCCCTGCATGCGCCCCTGACGCAGCATCTGCTGCATGTCTTGCACGCTGATGACACTCTCGCCCTGCAGCTTGATGCGCGGAGTCGGCTTGAAGGCGTGGCCGTAGATGATCTCGAAGGTGACAACCAGCCGCCCTTCCTCATCGGCGCGGGCCAGCTGTCGCGCAAGCGATAGGTCGAGCTGTCCAAGCCAGCTGCGCCCCCGCAGGGCGCCAAAGCGGCGGGGGTGCAGGTTTCGCCCCAGCTCGCGCAGTTCTGCGCGCAATTTCTGCGCACTGGAATACGACAGTGTGATGCGCTCCATGTCCATCACCGGCTCGGCAAAACCGGCCTGCACAAGCATGTCGCCCCAGTCATGCATATCAGTGAACTCGTGGCTCGCAGCCGGCCAGCCCTGCTGTGCATAGACGGCCCGCACTTCTGCCAATGTGTCCGGCCCCAGGCAGGAAAACATCACAAACCCATCCACAGCCAGCAACTGGTGCCAGGTCTGCAGCAGTTGCTGCGGATTGGGGTGGTTGTGCAGGGCCATGTTGGCCCAGAGCATGTTCACGCTGCCCGCTTCCGGCTGGCCCCAGTGCAGCTTGGGCTGGCGCCACCGGCTCATGCTCCACCAGGGGTTGGAGAGGTGTTCGCGCAGCACGGCTTCGTGTCCAGGCTGGGTTTCGACAACGCTCAGCGCCGACTGTGAATAACGCTCGGCCACACGCTGGTGCGCTGCCAGGCCACCGTACAGCGGCTCCCAGCTGCACCAGGCAGCGGGCTTTTGCATAATCCACGCCAGACGCTCCTCCATGCGCCGCCCTACTTCATCATGCAGCCAGGGGCTGTGCGCAGGCGCCTGCCTCTGCCAGCGCGTGGCGGCTATCGGGTCAATCGTCGGGGGAGTGGAAAATTCGGCCATGGGGAAGCCCGCTACGCAGTAAGGGCGTGGGTTAAATGTCTTCTGAAAGAAACGGCATGGCAATAGTCAGCAGCGAAAGCGGTGTTTCGGCTCCACGTTGGCACCATTGGCAATGGTGGCAACAGTGGCCAACCCGGTTTGCAAACCGCCTGGGTGAGCACCTGCCCGGCACCTGCCTGGTGTGCCAGCGCTGGCCCAGCCCGCAGCTGTGCAGTGACTGCGCAGCCATCTGCACGCCTTCTGCCACAGGGCGCTGCGACCGCTGCGCGCTGCCTTTGCCCGGCACCAGCCAGGTCTGCCCGGCTTGCCTGCTCGACCCGTTGCCGCTGAGGCACTGCCATGCAGCAGTGGACTATAGCCCGCCTTGGAGCGGCATGGTGCAGCAGTTCAAATATCACCAGCATCTGGCATGGGCAAGGCCCATGGCGCAGTTGATGCTGCAGGCGCCGCACGCGCGGCAATAGCTGCAACAGGCAGATCTCGTGTTTGCGGTACCGCTCTCGGCCGCGCGGCTGCGCGAGCGGGGCTACAACCAGGCCCTGCAACTGGCCCGCGCCCTGCAGCGCCAGGCGCCGGGCAACGCCGTGCTTCATTCTGGCTGGCTATTGCGCCTGGCCGATACCCCGGCGCAGGCGCAGCTGAGCCGCGCTGCGCGCTTGCGCAATCTGCGCCACGCTTTTGCCGTCGAACCGCGCCATGCAGCAGCGATTTGCGGCAGGCAGGTGTTGTTGGTAGACGATGTAATGACCACGGGCGCCACATTGGCTGCAGTGGCAAACATGCTGCTGGCGCACGGTGCATCTGCGGTAGATGCTATGGTTTTTGCAAGAACTCCGTCGCCGGAATAAAACGCAGCGCCATGCAGGCGCTTTGATGCATCACTACACTGGCACGCCTTGGCGGCCCGTGCCGCGCGCATCTTCCCATCACTGCATCCCATGTTCAACGTCGTCCTGGTCGAGCCAGAAATCCCCCCCAATACCGGCAATGTGATTCGCCTGTGCGCCAATACCGGCAGCCGCCTGCACCTGATCGAGCCGCTGGGGTTTTCCATGGAAGATCGCTACATGCGCCGCGCAGGCCTCGATTACCACGAGTACGCCGCCACGCAGCGCCATGCCAGCTGGCAGACCTTTGTCGACACCATGCAGCCAGCGGCAGACCGCATGTTCGCCATGACCACGCATGGCAGCAGCCCTGCGTTTGACATTAAATTTCACCCGGGTGATTGGCTGGTATTTGGCTGCGAAACCCGTGGCCTGCCCCCTGCCTTGCGCGAGAGCTTTCCCCTCACCCAGCGTGTGCGCCTGCCCATGGTGGCAGGCCAGCGCAGCCTCAATCTGTCCAACGCCGTGGCAGTGACCGTCTTTGAAGCCTGGCGCCAGAATGGCTTTGCCATGCCTGACGGTGGTATCGCTCAATAGCAACAGATTTGAGAAAAAATGGCCATTGGCGTACAACAGATGCGCGCCAATAGCTCTCATTTATATAGCAAAGAGATGTGCCGCCGGGGCTCAGGCGTTCTGTGAGCGCTTGACGAAGAACAAGCCCATGCCCACCAGCATCAGCAGGCCACCAAACACCTTGTTCTGGATACGCATGGCCTTGCTGTCACGCAGCAGGCGGCGCAGCACACTGGCGCTTGCGGCATAGCCGTGCATCACGATGGTGTCCACTGCCAAGGTCGTGACGGACAGGATCAACAGTTGCAGCCACAACGGATGATCGGCCGTCATGAACTGCGGCAGCACCGCCACCATGAAGATGATGCCCTTGGGATTGGTGGCATTGGTCAGAAAACCACTCAAGGTACGCTTTTTCCAGCTGCCTTCGGGCTGCTGCGTGGCTGCGTCGCTCACCAGGCCTCCAGTCGAGCGCCACTGCTGAAAACCGATGTAGATCAGGTAGCAGGCGCCCACGATCTTGACGATGTTGAACGCGGTCTCGGACGCGATCAGCAGCGAGCCCACACCCGCACCCGCAATCAGCAGAATGAGCAGCAAGCCCAGTTGCAGCCCAAAAATGGTGGCGCTGGTCTTGCGCACGCCGTAGGAAAGGCCGTGGCTCATCGACAGCACCGCGCCCGAGCCCGGTGATACAGCAATGATGATGGCCGCCACCAGATAGGCCAGCCAGGTGTGAAATTCCATGATCAATCCAGAAACGGCCTCACCATGCCAACGCCCACGCATCACATCGCCCTGCCATGTGCGCATTGGCGCCTGGCAGGCCGCAGTTTGTAGGCCCGGCACAACGGGCAAAGCCGCCATTATCGCGCCAGGCTGCTCTCCATTGCCAGCACCGCCCGTGGGGGACTGTCACATATTTTTCATAGCAGCCTGCGCTTGCTGGGCATACGCAGAACGCAAAAAATTGCAATAAATTCCCACAAATCACCAAAAAAACGTAACCTCGTCCCCAAAGTACCTACAACAACACCATTTTTTGCACGCATGGAAGCGCACGCCCCTCTTTGGCTGACCTACACCTTTTTGTACCTGGCAGCCGCTGTCATCGCCGTGCCGATTTCACGCGCCCTCGGCCTTGGCACCATCATCGGCTACCTGGTGGCCGGCATGATCATCGGCCCCAGCGGCCTCAAGCTGGTCAGCAATGTGCAGGACATCCTGCATTTTTCCGAGTTCGGCGTAGTGCTGATGCTGTTCCTGATCGGGCTGGAGCTGCAGCCCAGCCGCCTGTGGAGCATGCGCCGCCCCATTTTCGGCGTGGGCAGCGCGCAAATGCTGCTGTGCACCGCAGGTCTGTTTGCCGCAGGCTGGCTGCTCGGGTTTGACTGGCATATGGCCCTGATTGCGGCCCTGGGCCTGGCACTGTCTTCCACTGCAATTGCGTTGCAAAGCATTGCAGAGCGTAACCTCATGTCTACCAACAGCGGCAAGACGAGCTTTGCCATCCTGCTGTTCCAGGACGTGGCGGCCATCCCGATCCTGGCACTCGTGCCCCTGCTGGCCGTGGGCCAGCAGGCCGCGCAGAACGACGGCAACATGCTGCTCGAAATCGCCAGAACCCTTGCCATCATTGCGGCCGTCATCGTGGGTGGGCGCTACCTGCTGCGCCCCGTGCTGCGCTGGATTGCGCAAAGTGATTCCCGCGAGATCTCTACCGCCACTGCCCTGCTGCTGGTGGTGGGCATTGCCTACCTGATGCTGCAGATCGGCCTGTCCATGGCTCTCGGTGCCTTTCTGGCTGGCGTGCTGCTGGCCGACAGCGAATTCCGCGCCGAACTGGAGACCGACATCGAGCCTTTCAAGGGCCTGCTGCTCGGATTGTTCTTCATCGCGGTGGGCATGAGCATCGATTTTTCGGTGATCCTGTCGTCCCCCCTGGCCATGCTGGCGCTGGTGGTGATTTTTCTGCTCATCAAATCCGTCGTCATCTACAGCCTCGCCACCGTGCTGCGCATGCCGCTGCAGGAGCGCCCGCTGTTCACGCTGCTGCTGGCGCAGGGCGGAGAGTTTGCGTTCGTGGTGTTCAGTGCCGCGCAGGCGCAGGGTATTGTGAGTCCGCAGCACTCTTCGCTGCTGATCGGCGCAGTGGCCATCTCCATGGTGGCCACGCCGCTGATGGTGGCCGCCATGGACCGCTGGCTCATGCCACGGTTTGCCAACCTCGCCACCGGTGAAGATGCGCCGGAAGAGCTGCACGAGCAGCAGGAAGCATCCGTGTTGATCGCAGGATTTGGACGCTATGGGCAGATCGTGACCCGTGTGCTGCTGAGCCAGGGCATCAAGGCGGTCATTCTGGACCACAGCGTCGAGATGCTCCAGGTCGCGCAGAACTTCGGCTACCGTGTGTTCTATGGCGATGCCACCCGACAGGATCTGCTGCGCATCGCCGGGGCAGAGAAAGCCGAGGTCATGGTGATCGCGGTCGACGACGAGAGCCAGACCAACCAGATCGTCAAGCTGGTGCAGCAGCATTTTCCGCACCTCAAGATCGTGACGCGGGCCAAGGACGTGGCGCACTGGTTTGCCCTGCGTGACATGGGCGTGCAGTATGTGGACCGTGAGCTGTTCGATTCCAGCCTGCAGACGGCCGAGAAAACGCTGGAGCTGATGGGCTACACCCCTGAGGACGCGCAATATGTGGTCACGGTGTTCCGTGCCCACAACATCGAGTTGACCAACAAGATGTACGAACACCGCAACGACCGCGAAACCATGCTGGCCGTGGGCCGCCAGGGCCGCGATCAGCTGGTCGAGCAGATGATGCGAGAGCGCCAGGAGCGCCAGACCCAGGCGCAGGAAGCCGAGCAGGCCCCCAGCAGCCCCTACCCCCACCAGCCGGACGACCCGCAATCCCACATTTGACCGTAGGCACGCGCAGCCCACCGGCTGCGTGCTACGCTTTGCGCCCTATGTTCAACCCCTCCCAAGCCGATGTGCGGCGTTTTTTCTGCGCTGCACATGCCAAGCAGCAAGCCGGCCAGCCCATGGAAGCCATCGAAACCCTGGCAGGCCTGTGGATTGCCGAGCACCCCGAATACCGCGAAGACCTGAGCGACGTGGATGCGGCCATCGCCCGTAACTACGACCTGACACCCGACAAGACCAACCCGTTTCTGCATCTGTCCATGCACCTGTCGATCAGCGAGCAATGCAGCATCGACCAGCCACGTGGCATCCGCCAGGCGGTGGAGTTGCTCGCCAAGCGCCTGGGCTCGCTGCATGATGCACATCATGTTGCGATGGAGTGCCTGGGCACCATGCTGTGGGAGAGCCAGCGCTCGGGCCGCCCCCCTGATGGAGACGCCTACGTGGCAGCCGTGCAGCGCAACGCCACCAAGGACTGAGCGCCGCTCTCCCCCCTAACAAAGCAGAACGCCCGGCATTGCCGGGCGTTTTTGCTGAAGCAACTGCTGCGTTGCCCGCCATTGCTGCCTTATTTGCTGCGGAAGCGCGATTCCGGCACGGTCTGCAAGCCGCCCTGCAGGCTGCCGATGTAGTCTGCCAGCTCTTTCATCTCCGCATGGTTGAACTGCTTGGCCATGGCCCCCATCACCGGGTGCGAACGGCCGATGTATCCGTTCTTCTCCACGGTGTAGGACTTGAGGGCTGCATACAGATAGTCGGCATTCTGGCCAGCCAGCTTGGGATAGGTGGGATCGATGGCCTTGGAGAAATTGTCGCCATGGCACGATGCGCAGGTGCCTTTCTTCAGCAGCTCAGCGGTCTTGGTGCTCGGCTCTCTCGAAGGCTTTTCAGCTACCGTTACATCACCGGTGGTGTGCTTTTCGTAATACGCGGCCAGATCAGCAATGTCCTGGTCGGTCAGCGAGTCGGCAATGGCGCGCATGGTGGGGTGTTTGCGGTCGCCTTTTTTGTATGCATGCAACGCTGCCTCGATGTACTTGCCGTTCTGCCCCGAGATCTTCGGTACCTGGTACACCTCAGGAAAACTGGCCTTGTAGCCCACGATACCGTGGCAGCCAATGCACATGGCAATTTTTCCTTCGGCAGCCTTGGCATCACCCTTCACCTCCTGGGCCGCCGCCCAACCCGTCACAGACGCGACAGCCAATGCAAATACCGTGGTCAATGTTTTATTCATTTTGCGCGCACAATCGTGTGGAAAAGCTACCGCGTCTAGGCGGTGTCTAAGTTTATAGTCAACGCTGAAACAGACCCTGTCACCTCGATTCTGCATTCTCTTTCATGAAATTCCAAGGCACACAGAACTACGTTGCGACCAATGACCTGATGCTCGCGGTCAATGCGGCAATTACCCTTCAAAGACCGCTTCTCGTCAAGGGGGAACCCGGCACAGGGAAAACCATGCTGGCGGAAGAAGTGTCGCAGGCGCTAGACATGCCGCTGCTGCAGTGGCACATCAAGTCCACCACCAAGGCGCAGCAAGGCTTGTACGAGTACGATGCGGTCAGTCGTCTGCGAGACAGCCAGCTTGCCGATGTGGAAGGTGCGGCCCGTGTGCATGACATCCACAACTACATCGTCAAAGGCGTGCTGTGGCAGGCCTTCACCGCAGACCGGCCCGTGGCCCTGCTGATCGATGAAATCGACAAGGCCGACATCGAATTCCCCAATGATCTGCTGCGCGAACTCGACCGCATGGAGTTCTATTGCTACGAGACGCGCGAGATGATCCGCGCCAAGCACCGCCCGCTGGTGTTCATCACCTCCAACAACGAGAAGGAGCTGCCCGATGCCTTCCTGCGCCGCTGCTTCTTTCACTACATCAAGTTCCCAGACGCGGAGACGATGAAGCAGATCGTCGAGGTGCATTTCCCGACGCTCAAGCAGGAGCTGCTGTCGGCGGCCATGAAGGTGTTCTTCGAAATCCGCAACCTGCCAGGCCTGAAGAAAAAACCGTCGACCAGCGAGCTCATCGACTGGCTCAAGCTGCTGGTTGCCGAAGACATTCCGCCCGAGGTGCTGCAGACCGCCGACCAGAAGATTGCCGTGCCCCCCCTGGTGGGCGCGCTTTTGAAGAACGAGCAGGACGTGAGCCTCTTTGAGAAGCTGGTCTTCATGAACCAGCGCAACCGCTAGCCAGCGCATGGCCACACCGCAGCAACTGTTGACCGAAGGATTGACAGACGCCATCGGCTTTCTGGCCGGTGCGCTGGCAGGCTGGGGCATTTCGCACCTGCTGGGCTGGCCGCTGTTTGAAGAAGGCTACAGCGCGGGCAGCATTGCCGCGATTGCGCTGGTGGGCCTGGGCGGCGGGGCAGGCCTTCAACTGGCCAGGCGCTGGCGAAAGTCCAGATAGAAACACGCTGAAATACCCCGCGGTTAAGCACAATCCGCTATCCAATTCATCACATTCAGGAACACCATGGCTTTTGTGGAACCCATCGATCTGCGCCGCAACGGCGTGCTGCTCACGCCCCTGGACTTTGCGCATGAAGACGGCCTGCGTGCCGCTGCGCAGGATGGCGAACTCTGGAAGATCCGCGTCACCTCCGTTCCCGAGCCGGAAAACACCAGGCTCTACATCGAGCAGGCCATGAACATGCGCGAAGCGGGCAACCGCATGCCATTTGCCGTCATCGATGAAGCCACGGGCAAGGTGCTGGGCAGCACCAGCTACCACGACATCGTGCCCGCCTTGAAGCGCGTGGAAATTGGCTACACCTGGTATGCGCAGAGCGTGCAGCGCAGCCATGTCAACACCACCTGCAAGCTGACCTTGCTGACGCATGCATTCGAAACCCTGGGCGCTGCCGTGGTGGGCTGGCGAACCGATAACTTCAACTTTGCCAGCCAGCGGGCGATTGAGCGCCTGGGGGCCAGGAAGGACGGCGTGATCCGCCACCACGCGCCCCGCCGCGATGGCACCGTGCGCGACACCGTGATGTACAGCATGCTCGCTGGCGAGTGGCCCGAAGCCAAGGCACAGTTGCTGTACCTGCTGAACAAGCCACGCTGATGTTCGTCAAGCGACCTCGCGCCTGATGGGCGCCAGGCGCAATGGCTGCGAAACTACAGCACCGGCGCCATCATGCCCACCACGTTGTGTACCAGCCGGGTATGAAATGGCCAGGCGCGCACCGTTGCCACATCCACGGGCTTTGACACGGACAGGTAGCCCAGTTGCCGCGCGCGTATGCTGCCCGTCACCTCGCAGTCGCTGATCAACAGGTTGTTCTCGTAGTTCAGCTCCAGGCTGCGGCGGTCCATGTTGGCCGACCCCACCAGGCTGATCTCGCCGTCCAGGGTCAAGGTCTTCGCGTGCAGCACACCCAGCGGATACTCGTAGAGCGCCACCCCGTTGCTCAGCAGGTCGGCATAGCAGCTGCGGCAGGCCTGCGCCACCAGCCATGAATCATTGCGTGCGGGCACGATCAGGGTGGTGGCCACCCCACGCCGGGGCGCGGCGCACAGGGCGCGTAACAAGGCCTCGTCCGGTACAAAGTATGGCGTGGTGATCAGCAGTTCGTGGCGCGCTGCGTACATGCTGGCCACAAACAGATCGGACATGCCGTTGTGCCGCGCCGTGGGGCCTGTTTCCACCGCCTGCGCCACGCAGTTGCCCGGCGCGGCATCCGCCGCGGCCACCGGCGCATTGGGCAGGTCGTCCAGCCCGGCTTCGTTGGTCTCCGGAATCCAGCCGCTCAAGAACAGCGTCTGCATCTGCCGTACCACCGGCCCCTCACAGCGCAGCAGCACATCGATCCAGGGCGCGTACCTTGCTTTGATGCGGAACTCGGGGTCCGCGCAATTCTGGCTGCCGCAATAGGCGATGCGGTTGTCGATCACCACCAGCTTGCGGTGGTCGCGCAAATCCACGCGGCTGAGCGCCATGTGGCGCAGGCGGCTCACATCATCCAGCGTGGCCAGCAATTGCACTCCAGCCTGCGCCAGCTCCCGCCACAGGGCGCCATCATGAAAGGCGCGCGAACCAAGCGCATCCACCATCACCCGGCACTGCACGCCACGGCGTGCGGCAGCCGCCACCGCCTGCGCAAGGCGCTGGCCGGTATCGTCGGCCAACCAGATGTAGAAGGCGATGTGCACCTGCTGACGCGCCTGCGCGATGTCGTCGATCAGATGGTGGATGGCCGCCTTGGAATTGACCATGGGCTGGGCCGGTACCGCCGTCGCGTCGCCCAGCAGCACGATGCGGTTGCCCGCAACTGCATCAAAACCGGTAATGGAATGCGCCAGGGCCACCAGGGATGCTGCCGCCCCCGACACCTGCGCAGGCGTCTGCACCGGCCGCTGCAAAGTAGTCTGCACCCGGCGCAGCCGCCGCGCGCGCGAGCGCCCGATGCTGGTCTCGCCCAGCAACAGATAGGCCGCAATACCCACCAGCGGCACCAGCATGATGACTGCCACCCATGCTGCACGCGAGGCAGGCGAACGGTTGGCCCGCGTCAGCGCGCGGGCCGCGACCAGCAGATGCAAGATGAAAACAGAGCCTGTCCACAGTTGGGGAAGCAGATTGCTGTGCATGAGATTCGACGGACACGCCAATACAGATGGTTCATGCTAGCACGGCCTTCATCTGCGCCTGAGCCCCGGTGGGCGCCATTCACAGCCTGCTCAGCAGGCTTTCCTGCAGCGCAGGCAGATGCTGCTCGGGCAGAATATTGCTCATGTGCTTTTTCACGTTGTCCGCATAGCTGGCGTTGGTCTTTTGCTTCAGAAATTGAAGCACCTTGAGCAGATTGACCACCAGATCGCTCTCGTTCTGGCTGGCATTGAGCTGCGCCAGCATGTGCTGGGCATCGCCGCCGCGCTGCATCTGCAGGATGCCGGATGCATACATCTTGCATGCGGCCAGAGAGCGTTTGGCAGCGGAAGACGACAGCGCCTCCCGTGCAGGCGCCAACGCAGGTGCCAAAGGCGCCGGGCGCGAGGGCTGCAGGTCGATGCCCGCTGGCAGCAGCGTGGATTCGCGCTGTTCTGCTGCCGGGGAAGGCGCCAGCGATGCCTGGCGCAACGCGTCATGGGAGTCGCGAGTCGTCCAGGCCTGCCCTTCCACCGGACGCTGCACCAGATACCCCTGGGCCAGCAGGCTGTCCATCAATGCCAGGGCGGTGTCACCGAGCCAACCCGCAATCTCTTGACGGGAGCGGATGCCATCGCACAAGATGAGGATCTGCCGCTCCTGCACCGACAGGCTGGCACGGTTGCGCAACGCCTGCCTGGCCTTGTCCGTTTTGATCATCACCATGGCAGCATGCTCCCCCAAGTCCCGTTAGACTGGAAAGACTAGCTCGCTTCTGTTACCAATTGTTTACAACCCCATGCTGATCGACTTTTTCTACACCTTGCGCGCGGCCAAGCTGCCAGTTTCGGTCAAGGAACTGCTCACCCTGCTGGAGGCACTGGACAAAGGCCTGGCCGGTCCACGATCGGAAGATGCCTGGAGCCTGGACGATTTCTACTTTCTGGCCCGCACCTGCCTGGTCAAGGATGAAAAGCTGTTCGACAAGTTCGACCAGGCTTTCTCCGCCTATTTCAAAGGCATGGAGCTGCTCACAGACTGGAAGAAGGAACTGCCGGAAGACTGGCTCAAACAGGTGCTGGAGCGGGAGCTGAGCCCCGAGGAAAAGGCGGCGATCGAGGCCATGGGCTGGGATGAGTTGATGGAAACCTTGAAAAAGCGCCTCGAAGAGCAGAAGGAGCGCCACGAAGGCGGCAGCAAGTGGATCGGTACCGGCGGCACCAGCCCGTTTGGCCACGGCGGCTACAACCCCGCAGGCATCCGCATTGGCGGCCCCGGTAAAAGCCGAAGCGCGGTCAAGGTGTGGGAGCAGCGTGCCTACCGCGACTACGACGACACGCAGGAGCTGGGCACGCGCAACATCAAGGTGGCGCTGCGCCGCCTGCGCAAGTTCGCCCGCGACGGCAACGAACTCGAACTCGATCTGCCCAACACCATCCGGGCCACCGCCGCCAACGCAGGCTATCTGGACATCAAGATGATCCCCGAGCGGCACAACAATGTGAAAGTGCTGCTGCTGATGGATGTGGGCGGCACGATGGACGACCACATCCAGCGCGTCGAGGAGCTGTTTTCCGCCGTCAAGAGCGAGTTCAAGCACCTGGAGTTCTATTACTTCCACAACTGCGTCTACGACTACATGTGGAAAAACAACAAGCGCCGCTATGCCGAAAAATTTCCGACCTGGGACATCATCAGAAAATATAACAAGGATTACAAACTGATCTTTGTGGGGGATGCCACAATGAGTCCTTACGAAATCCTACAACCGGGCGGCTCGGTTGAATATAACAATGAAGAACCGGGTGCCGAATGGATCAAGCGCCTGACTAACGCTTTTCCCAAGCACGCTTGGATCAACCCCGAACCGCAAGGTGTCTGGCAATACCGCCAGAGCATCAGCCTGATACAACAACTCGTAGGCGACCGTATGTTTCCCCTGTCATTGAAAGGCCTGGAGGACACAATGCGGTTGCTGTCAAAGTGACCATGCGATATCGCCTGACGACGCCGGTCCTGCCGGCGTTTTTTATTGTTTTTTCCGCCTTGCTGACTGGCTGCAGCAGCACACCGCGCGCCAGTGGCGAGGATGCACAGAGCAGTGCCAAGGGCACCGAAACCGCGGCAGACAGAAATTCCGACGGCCACGATGCCGACAACGACCAGCCCGCGTTCGACCTGACCGTGAAAGCGCCCGACGATGTCAGAAAGTACCTGGAGCAATACATCGACCTCAAGCGCTACCGCAGCTTTCCCGGCCTGCAGCTGACCGAGTTGACGCGGCTTTTGGGCAGTGCCGACGAGAACGTGCGCGAGCTGCTGGGCACGCTGGGCTATTTCAGCCCCGAGATACAAATTGATGTATTCGATACAGGTGCAGCGCCTGCGGGCAGCGGAATATCTGCGGCAGACAGCGAAGCCCGCCCGCAGATCATCATCTCAGTCACTCCCGGCGTACAGACCAAGGTGGCCGATGTGGCACTGGACTACACCGGCGCCGTGACGGAGGAGAAGAACTTCGCCAGCCGGCGCGAGCGACTGCTGCGCAACTGGGACCTGCCGCCCGGCACCGGGTTCACCCAGAAAGGCTGGGACAGTGCAAAGTCCGAAGGCCTTCGCACCCTGCAGCGCCGCCGCTACCCCACCGCAAAGATCGAGTCCAGCAAGGCCGATATTGACGGCGACACCAACCAGGCCCGGCTGTCGGTGCACTACGACAGCGGGCCGCTGTACAAGTTTGGCCCCCTGTCGATTGAAGGCGCCGAGCGTTACGACCCGGTCGGCACTGCCCGCATTGCGCGCCTGCCCACCGGCCGTGACTACAGCGAAACCGCCATGCTCGATGCGCAGACGCGGCTGGCCGCAAGCGGCTACTACGATTCTGTCTTTCTGACGCTGGACACCAACACCCAGATACCTGAGGCCGCGCCCGTGATTGCCCAGGTGCGCGAGGCCAAATTGCAAAAGGTGGTCTTCGGTATCGGTATGTCCACTGATACCGGCCCGCGCCTGAGCCTCGACCATATCCACAACAAGATGCCTCTGCTGGGCTGGCGCGCGGTGAGCAAGCTCTCGTTCGAGCGCGACAAGAAACTGATCAGCACGGAGTGGACCGACCTGCCCGGCGAAGACGGCTGGGCGGACTTTGCAGGCGGCGAAGTCAAGCGCGAAATCAACGGCGACTTCACCATCAACTCGGCCCAGATTCGCGGTGGTCACAAGAAAAGCACCGACCACATCGACCGCAGCGCATTCCTGCAGTACGACTTCTCGTCTTCCGTACAGGGCCTGGAAAAGATTCCATCCAGTAGCGCCATCAGCGCCAATTACGGCTGGACAGGCCGCTACTTCAACAACAACACCAATCCCACGCGGGGCTACGGCATTGCGGCAGAACTGGGCGCAGGCTTCACCCTCACGCCTCAGCGCGACCCATTCATGCGCGCCCTGCTGCGCTGGCAAGGATTTGTACCGGCCGGTACGGTGACCGCGCCCAATGGCAGCTCGCGTGGAGCGCGTCTCGCACTGCGGGCCGAAGGGGGCGCAATTCTGGCCAAGGATTCTGCAGTCATTCCTGCCACGCAGCTTTTCATCACCGGTGGCGACACCACTGTGCGTGGCTATGGCTACAAGCAGATTGGCGCCAGCGTTGCCGGCGACAAGGTCTACGGCGGCCGCTACATGTACGTGGGCAGCGTTGAATATCAGCGCCCTCTGGTGCGCAATGGCGAAGTCAGCGACTGGGAATCGGCCGTGTTTGCCGATGTGGGCTCGGTAGCCGACAAGGTCGGCGACATGACCCCCTACTGGGGCATTGGTACGGGCCTGCGCTGGCGCAGCCCGGTGGGCGCACTGCAGGCCGATGTGGCCTACGGACTGAAAGACCAGCGCTTTCGCCTGCATTTGCGCCTGGGATACAGCTTTTGACCATGGCAGATACCTCTCTCTCCACGCCGCAGGGCAGCCAACCAACGCCACCGCCTCTTCGTAAGAAAGCAAGCTGGGGCAGACGCATTGCGCGCTGGCTGCTATGGTTTTTTGTATTGATCTTCGTCGCAATCGCTGCATTGCTGGGCGGTGCCTGGTGGTGGAGCGGGCAGGATGACTCGCTCGCACGCGTCATCGCCATCGCGCAGCGCTTCCTGCCAGCAGACCAGAAGCTGCAGGCCACCGATGTGCGCGGCAGCCTGCGACAAGGCGGCAGCATCGGCAACCTGCAGTGGAGCAACCCCTCCATCAGCGTCGACATGAGCGGCGCCACCATTGGCTGGACCCTCGACAATATCTGGGATCGTGAAGTGCGCCTCGCACCGATCCACATTGCCCAGCTCACCATCACGCCATCCGGCATCGAGCAACCCAAGGAGCCTACCCAGCCGCTGGAGCAGTTGCCGCTGCCGCTGCGTGTGCTCGATATTCCCTTCTCCGTGGATGAAATCGTCTGGGCCGCCGCCCAGCCCATCACCATCGCCGGACTACAGGGCCACTACCTGTATCAGAGCGACGAGCACCGCCTGCAGGTCACCAGCGTGCAGGCCTTCAACGGCAGCTACCAGGCCCAGCTTACCCTGGGTGCACTGGCGCCGATGGAACTCGATGGCGAGCTGCGCGCCCATGTAGACCAACCGGCTACCGCACAGCTGCCAGCCATGTTGGCCGATGCCACTGCCAACGTCACCGGCAACCTGGCAGGTGCCGACGCCAGCCTGCGTGTGGTGGCCCAGCTCAAGCCCCAGATTGCGCCGCCATCGCCGACAGACAGTACAACT
This sequence comes from Comamonas sp. 4034, assembly GCF_050434545.1. Taxonomy (NCBI): domain Bacteria; kingdom Pseudomonadati; phylum Pseudomonadota; class Betaproteobacteria; order Burkholderiales; family Comamonadaceae; genus Comamonas; species Comamonas sp. 4034. The sequence continues at coordinate 183,332 of NZ_JBNDIT010000009.1, forward strand.
GCCGCGCCGAAGAACGCCCCAGCCAAAGCCGCAGGCAATACGCCGCGCCATGGCCAGGACCAGACCGCGCAGGCCCTGGCCAAAGCCCCCCCCATGCAGGCCGATGTGGATGCCACCATCTACCCCTGGAAACCCTGGCCGGTGGGCCCCACGCAGGCCACCGTACAAAGCATCAACCTGGCAGCGTTTATGCCTGGCCTGCCCACCACCCTGCTCAACGGCAAAATCGCGGTGACCGAAGCCCAGGCCGATGCACTGGCCAAGGCACAGGCAGACAGCCCTGCGCCCGCCCTGGCGGCCCCGCCTGCCGAGGCGCCAGCAGAGGCCGCTGCACCTGCCCTGCTGCCTGTGCCCCTCGACATCGCCGTTGATATCGACAATGCCCTGCCCGGCCCGCTGGACACGCAGCGCCTGCCCATTCAACACCTGCAAGCCCAGGCCTTGTTTGATGGCCAGCGTATCGATGTGCTGGATGGCACCACCGTGCAACTGGGCGACGGCCGCCTGCAAGCCGCAGGCCACTACCGGCTGACAGACCACCATGCTGCGCTGCAAGCCGAGCTGCAGGCGCTGAACCCGGCACTTATCGACACCCGGGTGGACAGCGCACCGCTCTCCGGCAAGCTGACGGCCCAGTCGCAGGACGACGCTATTGTTTTTGACAGCGACATACGCTCCAACCGTGCGCCAGAAGCCCGAAGCACCAAGAACCCAAAAACCACGGCCCGCCTGCCCATCGACCGCATCATCGCCAAAGGCCGCTGGAAAGCGCCCGAGCTGCAACTGCAGACCGCGCAGATCGACGCGCTGGGCGCGCACCTCAGTGCCGAGCAGCTGGTTGCCAATATCGAAAAGAGAAGCGGTGCAGGCCGCGTAAGTGCCCAGGTGCCCGGCGCCAACCTGGACATCCAGGCCCAGGCCACGCCGACCCAGGGCAAGGGCGACGCGAGCCTGAAGCTGGCCAGTGCAGAACAGTTGATGCAATGGCTGCGCAAGGTACCCGGCGTTGCCGAGGCGCTGCCTGCAGACTTCAGCGCACAAGGCAGCCTGGAGGCCAAGCTGCATTACAGCGGTGGCTATGGCGATGCATTGCGCCAACTGCAGCAGGCCGGCCTCCTCGCCAAACTTCCCGAAGGCGTGGCAACCAAAGGCGCACAATCGTTTGCGCTGGAGGCAACCGTCAACACCCCGCAGCTCACCGTGCGCACCAGCAACAATGCCGAGGACAGCTGGCAACTGCGCAACACCCAACTGGCGTTGATCGGCAACCTCGCCAAGGTGCAGGCCGATCTGCAAACCGAAGCGCGCCATGGCGAGCAGCAGTTTGGTGGCCAGATCAAGATGGCGGCCAGCAGCAATGCACAGCAGCAGTGGACGGGCAGCCTGAGCCAGCTGCAGGCCCGCGCCACGCTCCCGCCCAACAAGGAGCCATGGCAGTTGGCGCTGCAGCAGCCGCTCGATTTCAAGCTGCAATTGCCCCAAGGCAAACAAGCACTGACCGCCAGTACCGGAACAGGACAGCTGCACCTCACTGGCCCGCAGGCTGGCACCGTCGTGCTGCAATGGAACCCACTTCAGTTCAGCCAGGGCGCAGACAAATCCGTGCAATTGCAAAGCACCGGCAGCGTGCAAGGCCTGCCACTGCGCTGGGCGCGCGCCTTCCAAAAGCCTGACGCCAACCAGAACCAGGGCACCAGCCCGCTCGATTCGGACCTCGTCGTGCAAGGCCGGTGGGACATCAGCACCACCAATGGCCTCAACGCCAAGCTGGAAGTGGAACGGGCGAGCGGCGACTTGCGCCTGCATGTGCAGGGCAGCCGACCCAAGAGCGTCACCTTCCACTCCAGCGGCAAACAGGGCAGCCTTGCCAAGGCGTTTGCCGAACAAAAGGAAACCATCACCGCCGGCATCCGTACCGCAACCGTTGCCCTGACCGTGCAGGAGCGCCAGGTACGTGCCAATGTGCGCTGGGATTCTGCCAACGCGGGCGAGCTCAATGCCGATCTGCAGACCGCGCTGCAATTCGAAGGCAAAGACTATCTGGCTGCAACCGTCGCGCCCGATGCCCCGCTCAGCGGCACCATCAAGGCCCAGATGCCTGACCTGGGCATCTGGGCCAGCTTCGCCCCGCCTGGATGGCGCGTGGCAGGCAGCCTGGGCGCAGACGTGCAGCTGGCCGGCAACCTGCGCGATCCGCGCTGGAGTGGGAGCCTGTCGGCCGACAAAATGCATATCCAGTCGCAGCTCGATGGCGTGGATCTGCGCAACGGCACCCTGCGTGCCCAGCTCAATGGCAATGAACTGGCACTGCAGCGCCTGCACTTTGACGGCGGTGAAGGCAGCCGCGCCCGCATCATCGGCTACAGCGGCAACCTGACTGAAGCCCCCGTCGACGGCGGCACCCTGGATGCAACAGGCACGATCCGCTGGAGCATGCCCGAAGATGGCGGCAAGCCCGACATCACCATGGACATCCGAACCCAGGCCAAGGCCCTGCAGGTACTGGTGCGCGCCGACCGGCAGGTCAGCATCTCAGGCGATGTGCGCAGCCAGCTGCAACAAGGCCAGATGCGCATCACCGGCGACCTGCGCGTGGACCGCGCCAGCATCATGCTGGCCAACGAATCCTCACCCACCCTGGGCAGCGATGTGGTGGTGCATACCAAGGCGAGCCGTGCCGCCGCTGCCGAAAAGGCCAAACAGGAGGCGGCCCAAGCCGCCGAAGGCAAGGCCAACGAACCCGCCGGCGGCATCACCCCCGCCAAGCCCATGCTGCTGGATGTGAAGCTGGATCTGGGCAATGATTTTGCGCTGCAAGGCTATGGCATCACCACGCGCCTGCGCGGCACGCTCAATGTGCAGAACGCAGGCGGCAACGGAATCGGCATGCCTCGCATCACCGGCGTCATCACCACAGAGGAAGGCCGGTACCGCGCCTGGGGACAGGTGCTGAATGTGGAAACCGGCCAGATCCGGTTCAACGGCCCCTACAACAACCCATCGCTCGAGATTCTGGCGCTACGCCCCAACATCTCGGTCAAGGCCGGTGTGCAGGTCAGTGGCTCCGCCATGGCGCCGCGCGTGCGCCTGTACTCCGACCCGGAAATGCCCGATGCCGAGAAAATATCATGGGTGGTCATGGGCCGCGACCCTGCCGGCGGCGGCGCCAGCAGCGCCATGATGCAGCAGGCCGCCCTCGCCCTGCTGGGCGGCGGATCGGGCGAGAGCCTGACTGGCAACATCGCCAAGGGACTGGGCCTGGATGAAATCGGCCTGGGCGGCGACAACGGCTCTGCCGGCCTGTCGCTGGGCAAGCGCCTCTCCAAGGACTTGTATGTGACCTACGAAGCCGGTCTGGGCGGCACGCTGGGTGCGCTCTACATCTTCTACGATTTCACCCGCAACCTGCAGTTGCGCGGATCGGCAGGCGTGACCAGCGCGCTGGATCTGATCTACACGCTGCGTTTTGACTAGGGCAGCCACAACACAGAGCGGAGTTTGTCCGGCACCTGCCGAACACCACCTACAATAGCTGCTTGGTCTCACTCCCTGTAGTTCAATGGATAGAACGAGTGCCTCCTAAGCGCTAGATACAGGTTCGATTCCTGTCGGGGGGGCCAATTTTTCGCAATGAAATCAATTGGCCTGTCTTTTTTTAGGCCCTCCGGGGACATACCGGGGACATGAACAACCTATTTCGGTCTAATTCAGGGCTCTGTTTCTTCCAGCACTTTCCGCACCTTTTCCCTGAAATCTGGGCACACACCAGGCGCATATAGTTGCTCTTGCATCTTCTTGCGTTGCCTTTTGTCTACAGCCATTTTCCGTAGGCGTGGGGTTGGATCGGACTCGCGGGATTTGTCGAATGCCATGTGGGCTTCTCCTGTGAAAAGCCTCAGTATCAGCAAGATCAGAGATTTAGCACTGCGGCAAAATTTCGCTGCTGCCAAAAACACGTCTTCTGAAGGCATCACCGCCACATCAAAAACGCTCTGGAGCGGCTCCAGCGCCAGCACAACGCCGCTCTCGCGCGGCTGCAGAGCGAGGTAACTGCCGCCTCAAGTATTCCGGCTCTTGCCAGTGATGGCAGCTCCAATGATCTCGATGAGCGTGGACAGCCCTAGCAAGCCAATGGATGCCTTTGCCTGCCCGTAAAACGCAAGGGCTATTGCACCAATCAAGAGAGCCACAGCAACGATGTGCACGGTTTTCATGGGTAGTTCCGGATTGTGCAGACGCACCGCATTGGGGTAATACATCCGCGCCTCTCACAATGAAAGCGACAAATTCTCAAATTGCGGAATTTAGAAAATTACATCGGTTTAGTGAGTAGTTCGCTGATCCACCCATACAAGCTTTCAGTCAAACACAAATTGCCTGCTTATATCTGTTGGAACTCAAAAGCCTGAGCGTTATTGTCACTGGTTCGATTTCGATAGAGCCGCTCAATAGCTGATTGACTAGACTGGCACCCTCAACCAATGAGGGCGCAATGCACCAAGAACCAGACTTCATACAGAACCTGAGACAAGAGTTCGGGGATGGATGGCGCTGGATAGAGCGCTGCATTGTACTGGCTTACGCTGTAGCCGCAGGGCTATGTGTCGTGGGGTTCACCATGATTGCAGAAGCCGCTTTCAGCTGGTTCATGCGCATCTATCATTGGCAAGGCGGGTGGGCCGTACTGCTATGGACTCCTTGCCTGACTGCCGGAATTGTCTGGGCAACGCGCCGATGGGCACCAGGTGCAGCAGGATCGGGAATTCCTCAAGTCATGGCTGCGCAAGAGACTTCCCTTAATGACCAACAGCGCAGTCGATTTGTCTCGCTTTGGCTATCTGTCTCCAAAATATCTCTCGCGGGTCTTGGTTTTCTCGCCGGTCTATCAATAGGCCGCGAAGGACCATCTGTGCAAGTTGCTGCTGGCGTAATGCACCATGCAAAGCGCTGGTTTGGCCCTCGGTCAGGCATCACCAGTCACGCGCTGTTGGTGGCTGGTGGTGCAGCAGGTATTGCTGCAGCATTCAATGCACCACTTGCCGGGGTTGTGTTCGCCATTGAAGAGCTTTCGCGCAAACTGGAATCGCGTGCGAGCGGACTAATCATCGCAGCTATTGTTCTCGCGGGTCTCATGGGCGTTTCTTTCTTCGGAAATTTGAGCTATTTCGGACGCATTCAGGTTCCAGGGCTTGGATGGGACGCACTACTCCCTGGCATATGCGTCGCTCTAAGCTGTGGCGTGCTTGGTGGCCTGTTTGCGAAGCTCATGGCAGCGTCTTTGACAGGAGCGCCAGAGCGCCTTAATCGCCTCCGAGCTCGATTTCCGATCCGTTTTGCCGCTGGCGGTGGTCTGCTAATTGCCGTCATTGGCTTGGCAACGAGTGGCGCAACTTTTGGTGCAGGATCGGAAGAGGTCAAGCATATGCTGGCAGGTCAAGCCGAAATGCCGACACTGTATGTAACCCTCAAATTCATTGCGACATGGCTATCTGCCTGGGTGGGAGTACCTGGCGGAATCTTTGCTCCATCGCTTTCAATTGGTGCAGGCGTCGGACACAATGTTTCTCTCCTGATGGGTAGCGACATAGCACCTGCACTCATCGCTATGGGCATGGCCGCCTTCCTTGCGGCCGTCACACAAGCGCCGCTCACCGCATTCATCATTGTCATGGAAATGGTCGATGGACACTCTATGGTCTTGAGTTTGATGGCAGCAGCGATGCTGGCTAGTCTTGTCTCTCGCATGATTGCAAGACCTCTTTATGAGACCCTTGCGAACTACATGCTGAGCCAAGTGCAGGGCTCGACTCCCTCCAAGGAAGAGGAACCAGGGCAAAAATCCTTACCCTCACCATGAGGCATTGACCCTATTGAAAGCCCGATAGAACAACCACCCTCATTGCTCCTGCTTTCAACCCCAGAACTGCCCATGCAACAGCTTCAGCTTGGAGGCCAGCGTCTCCGGGTCGTTCTGCATGTGCAGGACGGGGGTTGTTCCGATGCTCACATGCTCATACCAGATGTGAAACGCTCGGGCCTTGGGGATCATGCGGGCCGCGTCTCGGATCGCGCCAGCAATGCAGCTCGATGTGAAGCACAGGGCTTCTGAGTGTTCATTCATGACCCGGGCCAGATACTGACCGGGCGCGCTTTTTTCAATGTGCAGGCTCTGGATCATTTTTTCACTTCGGGGACGAATTGAATGGTGCCTATTTTCTCCGCCGCGATGCTGCTGGGTGTAGGCCGAATCCAATGGTTCCATAGCCCTTTCATCCAGGCCAGGGCGTAGAGCACGCTCACAGCGAATATGCCCCACTGCTCAGCCTTCCATTAGGCATAGAACCAGAACGGCTGACCAAGCATGCCGAAGATGCAGGCCCATCGCCTGAAAGCCTCCGAGCACGGCAATGGCGATCTGATCTATCTGCATGGGCTCACCCCAAAATACTGTATATAAAAACAGTATATAGAGTTTTCTGAATGCGTCGCAGCACCATTGTTGTTAAATATTGACATTCCACATCGATAGAAAAAATTCTGCACATAATTGCAGCATCAGAACAAAGTTCTACAGGAGGGAAAATTGTTAAATTTCAAATACTTGAAGAAATTCGTCGCAGCTGCCGCAGTTTGCGCAGCACCCTTTGCATTCTCTGCAACTATTCCAACCATCAGTTGCACCTCCGACCCTAATCTTTTCAATACTGGATACAACGAGGCTACGGGGACTGCTTTGCCTAATGGCAGCCTCGACCCTCGATGGGAAAGAGGGCTGGGAAACACGACTGGTCCTGCCTCGGTCGCAAGTTGGTCAGATGTGCCAGTTAACTACAGTGCCAGTGCATGGGTCACGTCACCATTTGGGAATGCTGGCTGGCTGGGGTTCGCTGCTGGCCCAGGTGAGTTTTACTATCGCATGTCTTTTAATCTAGACGCCACGGTAGTTCCAAGCAACTTCAGCCTCCCTATGACATATGCCACTGATGACTTGGCAATGGAAATATATGTAAATGGAATTCCTCAAAGTAGCCACGGCATGACTTTTCCACGGGGTGGTTTCAGCGCATTGAGCCAACTCACTCTGAATGATGATTGGCAAGCTGGACTAAATACTCTCGTATTCCGAATCAACAACATTTCATCGCCATCTGGCTTTTTGGCGCAAATGCAGCCAAGCAAAGGTGTATGTGCACAAGCTGTGGTGGATGTGACAAAGGTCTCGAGCACTCCAACGGTCGCACCCCTTGGTTCACTGTCCTATACCATCACTGTATCCAATAACACGTTAGTTACGGCGAACAATGTCTCTGTGTTAGATACACCTCCTGCAGGCGTATTCAGTGGTACGGAGTGGAGCTGTACTGGCACAGGTGGAGCAGTCTGTCCAGCAGTCTCCGGGACTGGAGGCATTAATCACTCTGGCATTGATTTACCCTCCGGCGCAATGCTGACCTATAGTATGACTGGCCAAGTCATCGCGAGTCCACCTGCGTCATTTATCAACACTGTGTCCGTGGATCCCGGGACTGGTATCTGTAGTGGCGGCGCAGCCGCGCCTTGCACCGCCCAAGCAGCAGTCTCCTCCGTTGGCGTGATTCAGATTACCAAGACCAGCGATGTGAGCTCCCTGCGACCAGGAGAAACGGCCACATTCACAATCACCGTATCCAATCCAGGCAATGCTGGAACCACCCAGATCGCTGTGAGCGATCCTCTACCCGCTGGCTTTACGGAGGGAACCTGGACTTGCTCCGGAACCTGCGGAGCGCTATCAGGCATCCTGCCTTTGGCTGACACAATTGACAGCCTTGCCCCAGGTGGTTCGGCAATCTATACGGTCAAGGCAGTGGGTGCAGCAAGTCTCCCTGATCAAATAACCAACGTAGCTACTGCCTCACCCCAAAGCCCGCAGGTATGCTCGGATGGATCAGCGCCACCCTGCGCTGCACAGGTTTCAATCCAGGGGAACAATCAACCCATAGACCCAAATTTGAAAGCGGTTCCTACACTGGGAGTTTGGGCGCTTATGGGATTGTTTGCACTGCTTAGCATGCTGGGCATAAGAAGCACGCGTCAAAGTTGAGTATCACCCACCGTCGGGTGGCTTTTAAACGCACCATACAAACGAAAAAATGCCTCCCCAGTGCCACGGATTGGCACTGAACTGACCCCCAGAAGTTGGACGCCGATCTAACCTCTGGGAGTTTTCATGGGAAGATATGACGAAGAGTTCAAACGAACTGCCGTCCAGGACT